>NZ_JAPTFX010000042.1:0-33256 GCF_030985895.1 Stenotrophomonas sp. Sm6012
GCCGCGGTCTGCACCGCGGCCTTCCCTTCACTGCATGGAACCCAACGGTTATTTGGTGATATCCACGTCCTTGGTCTCACGCAGGAACAGGCCACCCACCACCACCGACATCAGCGCGATGATGATCGGGTACCACAGGCCGTAGTACAGGTTGCCGGTACCGGCCACCAGCGCGAACGAGATCGCCGGCAGGAAGCCACCGAACCAGCCGTTGCCGATGTGGTACGGCAGCGACATCGAGGTGTAGCGGATGCGGGTCGGGAACAGTTCGACCAGGTAGGCGGCGATCGGGCCGTAGACCATGGTCACGTACAGCACCAGCAGCCACAGCATGAAGATCGTGCCGGCGATGTTGATGCGCGCGCCATCGGCCTTGGCCGGGTAGCCCGCCGTGGTCAGCGCGGTCTTCAGTTCCGCACCGAACGCGTCGGCCTTGGCCTTGCCTTCGTCCTTGCTCAGGCCGGCGGCCTCGTACGAGGTGACACTGGCGCTGCCCACGTTCACCATCGCCAGCGAACCGGCGGCGGCGGGCTGCACGTCGTACGGCACGCCGGCCTTGGTCAGCGCGGCGGTGGCCACGTCGCAGGAGCTGGTGAACTTGCGCAGGCCCACCGGATCGAACTGGAACGAGCAGGTCGCCGGATCGGCAACCACCAGCGCCGGCGAACTGCTGCGGGCTTCCTCGATGGCCGGGTTGGCGAAGTGGGTCAGGCCCTTGAAGATCGGGATGTAGGTGACGGCAGCCAGCAGGCAGCCGGCCAGGATGATCTTCTTGCGGCCGATACGGTCGGACAGCCAACCGAAGAAGATGAAGAACGGCACGCCCAGCGCGAGCGCAGCGGCGATCAGCAGGTAGGAGGTGGTGGCATCGACCTTCAGCATGCTGCTGAGGAAGAACAGCGCGTAGAACTGGCCGCCGTACCAGACCACGGCCTGGCCCGCCGCAGCGCCGAGCAGGACCAGCAGCATCAGCTTCAGGTTGCCGCCCTTCAGGCTGTCACGGAACGGCGTCTTGGAGCCCTTGCCTTCCGACTTCATCTGCTGGAACAGCGGCGACTCGCTCAGCTGCAGGCGGATCCACACCGAGATGCCCAGCAGCAGGATCGAGACCAGGAACGGGATGCGCCAGCCCCAGGCTTCGAAGGCTTCGTTGCCGAGGAAGTAGCGGCAGGCCAGGATGATCAGCAGCGACATGAACAGGCCGAGCGTGGCGGTGCACTGGATGAAGCTGGTGTACAGGCCACGCTTGTCGTCCGGCGCGTGCTCGGCCACGTAGGTGGCAGCACCGCCGTACTCACCGCCCATCGCCAGGCCCTGGGCCAGGCGCAGCACGATCAGGATGACCGGGGCAGCAAAGCCGATCGTGGCGTAGTTGGGCAGCACGCCGACCAGGAAGGTCGAGATGCCCATGATCAGGATGGTGACCAGGAAGGTGTACTTGCGGCCGATGCGGTCGCCGAGGCTGCCGAAGAAGGCCGCGCCGAACGGTCGCACGAAGAAGCCGGCAGCGAATGCCAGCAGCGCGAAGATCATGCCGGTGGTTTCGTTGACGCCACTGAAGAACTGCTTGGCGATGATGGCGGCGAGCGAGCCGTACAGGAAGAAGTCGTACCACTCGAACACCGTGCCGAGGCTCGATGCGAAGATGACCTTCTTGTGGCCCTGGGTCAGGGTGCCCGCTGGATTGTGCGGGCTTGATGCAGTGCTGGACATGGGACGTGTTCCCTCTGTAGGTGCCGACCTTGGTAGGCACTCAATTTGGCAGGTTCCGGCCGCTGGCCGGCACACAATCTCGGTAGGTGCCGACCGTGATCGGCACCCCATCTCGGTAGGTGCCGACCTTGGTCGGTACTCTTTTAGAAGCTGTATTTGGTGGTGAACTGCAATCGGGTGATGTCACCCTTGTTGCCGTTCTCGATCTCGCGACGGCCGTACATCAGCTCGGCACCGATATCGACCTTGGGCAGCGGTGAGTAGAAGATGTTGCCGCGCACGCTCTGCACGCTCTTGGTCACCAGCGGGCCCAGCACGCTGTCGTTGTCGTAGTCGCTGCGCGCGTAGATCAGGTTGGTGCGCAGCTTCGGCGAGAACGCATGGCGCCAGCCCACATAACCGGCAAGCACGCCGGTCGGGTTGAGCTCGTCGCGGGCCACGTCGTAGGCGCTGTCGGCGGTGATGCCCAGGCCGATGTAGCGGGCGATGCCTTCGCCGCCGGTCAGCTGGTAGTGCAGCGAATCGCTGTCACCCATCACCCACTTGCCGCCCAGGGTCAGGCCGCCGGCCACCTTGTCGGCCTTGGCGCCGGTGGCCTGGTTGTCGACCTTCAGCTGGCGGACGATGCCGCCGACACCGAAGGTGCCCCAGTCGCCCTTCCAGCCATAGCGCAGGGTCAGGTCGGGCAGGCTGCCACGATCGGAGTTGGCACTGGCATTGGTCCAGGCGCCGGTGACCGGGTTGCGGGTACCGGTGAGGGTGGTGGTTTCCGGGTTTTCCAGCGCGACGCTGAAGCCGCCCTGGGTGTAACGCACCTGGGCCTGGCGCACGAAGATCACGCCGTCGGTGGGGCCGACGAAGTCGACCGCTTCCGGCAGTGCGGCGGCGTCCATGAAGTTGGACCAGGTCTGGCCGGCCAGCCAGTTGTTCCAGTACATGTAGGCGTGGCGCAGGGTCACGCCATAGGTGTTGGTAGCGGTCTGGTTGCCCAGCGAATTGCCGAAGAAGTCCATCTCGAAGAATGCACCGGCCTTGTTGCCCGACTCGCTCACGTTGTCGATGCCCAGGTTGAAGCGCGAGAACTTGGCGTGGGCGTTGAGGTCGGTGCCCGAACGCTTGCCGCTGCCGCCGGCGCCTTCCACCGGGGTCTGGCCCGGCAGGTACAGCGAACGGCCGGTGGCATCGTCGGCCAGCTGGCCATCGCTGGTCTGGGTGGCCAGGAAGTCGGCCTTGATGAAGCCGCCGATCTTGACCGTGGTGCCCGGCGCGGCGCCCGGAGTGAGGGTGGTGACCTGGATCGGCTGCTTCCCGGCCGGCACCTGTGCGACCGGCTTCTGCCCGGCCTGCACCGTGCGGACTTCGGTCACCGCCTGCTGGGTCTGGCTGATCTGGGTCTGCTGTTGTTGCTGCGAAGACAGCAGCAGCTGAACCTGGCGTTCCAGTTCGGCAACGCGTGCTTCCAGCGCTTTCTCTTTGGCGGTCTCTGCGAACGCCATGCCCGGTGCGACCAGGGCGACCAACAGGCAGGCCGCCAAAGGTGTGCGCACGGCTTTCAACGTACGGTGGCTCATGTTGCCCTCTCTCCCAAGTGGCAAGGTGATGCCGCGCGTGGGGCACGGTCGAGCCGAGACTGCGGGGCGTTCGCGCACAGCGGCTATTCGCCATTGGTCGAACCCGGCCCTGCTGGGCGCTCACTTTCGACCATGGTCTAACCAGAGTGGTGACGCGGCCGGGGGTGGATGGGGCAAACTGAGGGGAATCGGTCGCCGCGATGCTGCGACCGCACATACAAAGTCAACGTGCAAGTGAGGGTGCCATGGCTGATATCTACCCCGTCGATCCGCAGTTCGCCGCCAAGGCACGCATCGACAAGACGTCGTACGAACAGCAGTACCAGGCTTCGGTGACCGACCCGGATGGTTTCTGGGGCAAGGCCGCCGAGCGCCTGCAATGGATGCGCAAGCCGACGAAGATCAAGAACGTCAGCTACGACCTGTCCGACTTCCACATCAAGTGGTTCGAGGATGGCGAACTCAACGCCAGCGTGAACTGCCTGGACCGCCAGCTGGACACGCGCGGCGACAAGACCGCGCTGCTGTTCGAACCGGATGGTCCCGACGCGCCGGCCCAGCACGTGACCTATCGCGAGCTGTACGAGCGCACCTGCCGCCTCGGCAACGCGCTGCGCAACCTGGGCGTCAAGAAGGGCGACCGGGTCACCATCTACCTGCCGATGATCGTCGACGCTGCGGTGGCGATGCTGGCCTGCGCGCGCATCGGTGCGATCCACTCGGTGGTGTTCGGTGGCTTCGCGCCGAACTCGATCGCCGACCGCGTCAGCGACTGCCAGAGCAAGCTGATCATCACCGCCGACGAGGGCCTGCGCGGCGGCCGCAGGATTCCGCTGAAGGCCAACGTCGATGCCGCGCTGAAGCTGCCCGGCACCAATACCGTGGAAACCGTGCTGGTGGTGCGCCACACCGGCGGCGCGGTGGACATGCAGGCGCCGCGCGACCGCTGGTTCCACGACGTGGTGGACAGCCAGCCGGCCACCTGCGAACCCGAGCGCATGAGCGCGGAAGACCCGCTGTTCATCCTCTACACGTCCGGTTCCACCGGCAAGCCGAAGGGCGTGCTGCACACCACCGGTGGCTACCTGCTGTACGCGGCCTACACCCATGAAGCGGTGTTCGACCTGCGCGAGGACGACATCTACTGGTGCACCGCCGACGTCGGCTGGGTCACCGGCCACAGCTACATCGTGTACGGGCCGCTGGCCAACGGCGCAACCTCGCTGATGTTCGAAGGCGTGCCGAACTATCCGGATACCTCGCGGTTCTGGAACGTGATCGACAAGCACAAGGTGTCGATCTTCTACACCGCCCCGACCGCCATCCGTGCGTTGATGCGCGAGGGCGAGGAGCCGGTGAAGAAGACTTCGCGCGCCTCGCTGCGCCTGCTGGGCAGCGTCGGCGAGCCGATCAATCCGGAAGCCTGGCGCTGGTACTACGAAGTGGTCGGCGACAGCCGCTGCCCGATCGTCGATACCTGGTGGCAGACCGAGACCGGCGGCATCCTGATTTCGCCGCTGGCCGGCGCCATGGACCTCAAGCCGGGGTCGGCCACCCTGCCCTTCTTCGGCGTGCAGCCGG
Organism: Stenotrophomonas sp. Sm6012; assembly: GCF_030985895.1. NCBI lineage: Bacteria > Pseudomonadati > Pseudomonadota > Gammaproteobacteria > Lysobacterales > Lysobacteraceae > Stenotrophomonas > Stenotrophomonas sp. Sm6012. Next base: position 4,866 of record NZ_JAPTFX010000042.1, read on the forward strand.
CGCTGGTCAATGCCGATGGCGAGATCCAGGACGGCCCGACCGAGGGCAACCTGATCATCCGTGATTCCTGGCCGGGCCAGATGCGCACGGTGTACGGCGATCACCAGCGTTTCATCGACACCTATTTCCGTACCTACCCGGGCAGCTACTTCACCGGCGACGGTTGCCGCCGCGACGAGGACGGCTACTACTGGATCACCGGCCGCGTCGACGATGTGATCAACGTGTCCGGCCACCGCATCGGCACCGCCGAAGTGGAAAGCGCGCTGGTCTCGCACCCGAAGGTTGCCGAAGCGGCCGTGGTCGGTTTCCCGCACGACGTGAAGGGCCAGGGCATCTACGCCTACGTGACACTGGTAGCCGAAGAAGCACCGAGCGACGAACTGCAGAAGGAACTGGTCGCCTGGGTGCGCAAGGAGATCGGACCGATCGCCACGCCGGACCACCTGCAGTGGGCGCCGGGCCTGCCGAAGACCCGCTCGGGCAAGATCATGCGCCGCATCCTGCGCAAGATCGCCGAGAACGCGCCGGACCAGCTCGGTGACACCTCGACCCTGGCCGATCCGTCGGTGGTGGCGTCGCTGGTGGACGAGCGCAAGGTGCGCTGATGGCGTGACTGCAGGCGCAGGACGCGCCAGGGACGTGGCCGGGAGGAGGGACCCGGCCGTGTCCGACCCGTCCTGCACCTGCCATCACGTCGCTCCTTTTCCTGATCGATAAGCTCGACCCATGACCACCCTCCTGATTGCCGATGACCACCCGCTGTTCCGCGAAGCCCTGCGTGGGGCGGTGCAGCGGGTCATCCCGGGCGTGCAGCTGTTCGAGGCCGACAGCGTGGAAGCGCTGTATGCGCTGGCCGACCAGCACAACGACGCCGACCTGGTCCTGATGGATCTCAACATGCCCGGCGCGCAGGGTTTCAACGCCCTGGTGCACATGCGCTCGCTGCACCCGCACCTGCCGGTGGTGGTGGTGTCCGCACGCGAAGAAGCCACGGTGATGCGCCGCGCGCTCGACCACGGCGCGCTCGGCTTCATTCCGAAGTCGGCCGATTCGGACACCATCGGCCATGCACTGGGCACCATCCTCGATGGCGAGACCTGGGCACCGCCGGAAGCGCACAACGTACCGCCCACCGGCAGCGAGGAACGCGAAGTGGGCCAGCGCCTGCGCGAGCTGACCCCGCAGCAGTTCCGCGTGCTGCAGATGCTGGGCGCCGGCCGCTTGAACAAGCAGATCGCCTACGACCTCAACGTATCCGAAGCGACGATCAAGGCGCATGTCACTGCGATCCTGCGCAAGCTGGGCGTGACCAATCGCACCCAGGCGGTGCTGATGGCCGGCAATTCCCTGAAACGCGCGAAACGCATGAAACCGCTCCGGTAGGTGCCAAGCTTGCTTGGCACGCTTTTGACGTTGCACCTGCCGGCCAGCGGCCGGCACTACCACGCACCGCTGTGCTCGCGGTATAGCCATCGCTATACAAACCAGCCCTGCCTGCGCATTTCGCTGGAAATGCGCCACGCGCGGATCACGGTGCTAAGCTTCGCGTCCCCTTGGGGAGTAGCCGGATTCCTTCGCAGGAATCGTCCACGTCAACATACTCGGCCAGTGCGCCGTGGCGTGGACAGCCATGATGGTTGGCGAGACCAGCGGCCCGCGCGCGCAACGTCAGGTTGGGCGCGAGCGCAGGCCGTGCGTCCGTCCTAGCCCGACCTCAGCCGCCGCCCATGTCCCCCATTTCGATCCTCCTGATCGGCTTTGCCATGTCCACCGATGCCTTCGCCGCTGCAATCGGCAAGGGTGCGGCCATGCGCAAGCCGGTGTTCCGCGATGCACTGCGTGCCGGCATCATCTTCGGCGTCATCGAGGCGATCACGCCCCTCATCGGCTGGCTGCTCGGCCGTGCCGCCCTGCAGTACGTCGAAGCCTTCGACCACTGGATCGCCTTCGGCCTGCTCGGCGCGCTGGGCATCCACATGATCTACAACGGCCTGCGCCCTGACAGTGCCGAGGAAGAAGGAGATCCTTCGCAGCACCACGGCTTCTGGAAACTGGCGCTGACCGGCTTTGCCACCAGCATCGACGCGATGGCGGTGGGCATCGGCCTGGCCTTCATGGACGTGCATATCGGCGTGATGGCTGCGGTGATCGGCCTGTGCACGCTGACCATGGTCACTGCCGGCATCATGCTCGGCCGCGTGCTGGGCAGCATGGTCGGCAAGCGCGCCGAGATCATCGGCGGCGTGATCCTGGTGATCATCGGTGCGACGATCCTGTACGAACACCTGCACGGCGTGGGTTAGCGCGCCGAAAGCGAGAGATGCGTGGTTGCCGGCCAGCGGCCGGCACTACCAGGCAAGGTTCTACCGCCGGACTGATCATGCTTTGGTAGATGCCAGGCTTGCCTGGCATGGTTTCACGCCACGGTTGCCGGCCAGCGGCCGGCACTACTGCGCATCGCGCAGCGCGCCCGGGAAGGCGCGCAGCGAGGCCGGCTTGATGGGTTTGGTCAGCACGCGGTAGCCGCGCTCGCGCGCCATCCGCTTCAGTTCATCGCGGCCGTCGGCGGTCAACAGCGCGCCGGGCAGTGGGTAGCCCGCCGCATCGCGCAGGGCCACCAGCGCATCCAGGCCGTCCATGCGGTCGTGCAGGTGATAGTCCACCAGCATCACCTGCGGGCGCTCGGCGATCTTCTCCAGCGCCTGGTCGACGGTCGCAGCGGTGATCACCTGCACCTGCCAGCGGCCGAGCAGCGCGCGCATGCCGTCGAGGATTTCCTCGTCATTGTCCACGCACAGCACGCGCAGCCCGGCCAGCGAATCGCTGCGCACCGGTGCGGCCACGGCCTGTACCGGCGAGGCCATCTCGGTATAACCGGGCAGCGGTGCCACCCGCGGCAGGATGATCGAGAACATCGAACCACTGCCCACGCGGCTGCGCGCATTGAGGCGATGATCGAGCAGGCGCGAGATGCGCTGGCAGATCGACAGGCCCAGGCCGAGGCCCTGCTCGCCCCAGTCGAACGGCTGCTGGTAACGGTGGAATTCGTCGAAGATCTGCCGCATGTGGTGCTCGGGAATGCCGGGGCCGGTATCCCACACCTGCAGTTCCACTTCGTCGCCGCGGTGGCGTACGGCCAGCACGATGCGGCCCTGGCGGGTATAGCGCAGCGCGTTGGCCAGGAAGTTCTGCAGCACGCGGCGCAACAGGCGGCGGTCGCTGCGTACCCACGCCGGTCGCGCGAACAGGTCCAGGCGCAGGCCACGGCCGGCGGCCACCGGGGTGTACTGCGCAGCCAGTTCGCGCATCAGCGCGCTCACGTCGAACTCGCCGATCACCGGGTGCAGGCCACCGGCATCCAGTCGCGACACATCCAGCAGGCCATCGAGCAGTTCTTCGGCAGCACGCAGCGAGGCATCCACGCGTTCGGCCAGATGCTTCTGCTCGTCACTGACGTGGTCACTGTCACGCAGCGCGGAGGCAAACAGGCGCGCGGCATTCAGCGGTTGCAGCACGTCATGGCTGATTGCCGCCAGGAAGCGGGTCTTCGACTGCTGCGCGACCTCGGCCTCATGCGAGCGCTCGGCCACGCGCTGTTCCAGCGTCTCGTTGGCTTCCAGCAGTGCTTTTTCCGCGTGCTTGTAATCGGTGATGTCGTTGTAGCTGGTCACGTAGCCACCACCAGGCAGCGCCTGGCCGCGCATCTCGATCACCTTGCCATCGCTGCGGGTGCGCTCGAACACGTGCGGTGAACCGGCGCGCATGTAGCCGATGCGGCGGTTGATCTGCACTTCGATATCGCCCTCGCCAAGCTCGCCGCGCTCGGCGTTGTAGCGGATCAGATCCGCCACCGGGCGCCCCACGTACAGCATGCCGTCGGGGTAACCGAACATGTCCTGGTAACGACGGTTCCAGGCGGTCAGGCGCATGTCCGGATCGACCACGCTGACCCCGGCACTGATGTTCTCCAGCGTGGTCGACAGAATCTCGCGATTGAAGCGCAGCTCCTGCCCGGCTTCATCCAGCACCGCCACCACTTCGCCCAGGTCCATGCCCGAGCCGCGCAGCAGGCTGGTCAGCAGCAGGCGCGCGGAGGCCGCGCCGATCGATGCGGCCAGCAACCGCTCGGTGAACTGCACCCAGGGCCGGTCGGCCGGTGCCGAGGACTGCAGCTCGCGTCCCAGCGACTGCGCCTGTTCGAAGAAGGCGCGCCGCGCGTGGCGTTCACCGACCACGCGCGAGGCCAGCGCCAGCAGGTCGCCCACGTGCACATGACCGGGCCAGCCACCGGCCACCGAGGGGCGCTCGGCATACGGATCGAGGAACGGCGCGGCGCGCAGCCGCTCGTCCACGCCTGGCCGCCAGCGCGCGGACACCAGCATCATCGTCGCCGCGTTGACCAGCAGTGACCAGAACGTGCCATGGGTCAGCGGGTCCCAACCGGTCATCCCGAACAACTGCTGCGGGCGCAACCAGGTGATGTCGAACGGGCCGTTCTGCACCCAGCCGGCATCCATCCAGCCGGCCATCGTCATCGCCGGCAGCAGCAGCGTGTACAACCATGTGCCGAAGCCCAGCAGCATGCCCGCCTCGACACCGCGGCGGCTGGCGCCACGCCAGTACAGGCCACCGATCAACCCCGGTGCGAACTGCGCCACCGCAGCGAACGCCATCAGGCCGTAGCTGGCCAGGGTGCTGTCGTTGCTGCTGCTGCGGTAGTAGCTGTAGGCCATCAGTGCCAGCAGCAGGATCGCCAGCCGGCGGATCCACAGCACGCGCGAGGCCACGTCGGCCGCTTCCTGGTGATCACCACTTCGACGCAGCAGCACCGGCATCACCAGGTCGTTGCTGACCATCGTGGCCAGCGCGATCGAGGACACGATCACCATGCCGGTGGCCGCGGAGAACCCCCCGATATAGGCAATCAACGCCAGTGCGCTGCGCCCTTCCGCCAGCGGCAGGGCCAGCACCATCGAGTCATCGGCCACGCCACTGCCGGTGCCGAACAGGCTGACGCCGGCGGTGGCGATCGGCAGCACCATCGCCGAGATGAGCACCAGGTAGCCGCCGAACATCCAGCGCGCACGGCGTACGTCGCGCACATCCCCGCACTCGACAACCGCTACGTGGAACTGGCGCGGCAGGCAGATGATGGCGAGGAAGCTGAGCAGCGTCTGCGACAGGAAGCCCACCGGAGGCAGCTCGGTGAACAGCGTATGCACCGACTCCACCACCGCTTCGTTGCGGTCGCTGAGCCAGACGTAGGCGAACACGCCCACCGCCACCATGGCCACCAGCTTGATCACGGACTCCAGCGCAATGGCCAGCATCATGCCGTGATGATGCTCGGTGGCATCGACCTGGCGGGTACCGAACAGGGTGGCAAACAGCGCCATCAACAACGCCACGTACAACGCCGGGTCACTGAAGAAGCCGGTCGGGCCGGTGTTGCCGGTCAGTACCTGCAGGCTCATCGCCACCGCTTTGTACTGCAGGGCCAAGTACGGAACGATGCCGATCAGCGCGATGATCGCCACCAGCGCTGCCAACCGCCGCGAGCGGCCGAAACGCGAGGAGATGAAATCGGCGATGGAGACCACGTTCTGGCTGCGCGCGATCAGTGCCAGGCGCTCGATGATGCGCCAGCCAAACAACAGCAGCAGCAAGGGCCCGATGTAGATCGGCAGGTAGCCGATGCCGTTGCGCACGGCGGTGCCGACCGCGCCGTAGAAGGTCCACGACGAGCAGTACACCGCCAGCGCCAGGCTGTAGACCACCGGCCGCAGCCACGGCCGGTCGGGATACATGGGCCGGCGGTCACCCCACCACGCCACGCCGAACAGCAGCGCGGCATAGGCAACCGAGACCAGCAGCAGGATCCAGCTGGAGACCACGCGCGTGTTTCCGTCGGAGGAACCCGCAGTGTAGGCCAGGCATGGCCGGGTGTACGGGCTCGTTGGGGGCAACCACCCCCACCAGGGTGGGGGCCTACGCGGTGCAGGCCACGACCATTGGTCGTGGCCGGCTTCTTACTGGGCCGGCACGCCCATTTCCTTCAGCAGCTCGGGCGCCGGGTAGACCTTGGCCAGCAGCCAGCGCAGGTAGCGCATGTCCACGTGCACGGCGCGCTTGTAGCGCGGGTCGAACCACCAGCTGGCGCTGACCGACTCCCAGTTGCTGTCGAAATTCAGGCCGATCAGTTCACCCTTGGCGTTGAGCACCGGCGAGCCGGAATTGCCGCCGGTGGTGTCCAGGTTGGTCAGGAAGTTGACCGTCTGGGTCTTCAGCGCCGGATCGGCGGTGCTGCCGAAGTCACCCTTGGCGATCGCAGCCAGCAGCGGCTTGGGTGCATCGAACGGATAGGCGTTGGTGTTCTTCTCGACGATGCCGGCCACGGTCGTCACCGGCGAGTAGCTCACGCCATCGCGCGGATGCAATGCTTCCACCTTGCCGTAGCTGATGCGCAGGGTACGGTTGGCATCCGGGTACACCGCACGGCCCTGCTTGGCACGCCAGGCGAACAGCGCCTGCATGTAGGCCGGGCGCAGGCGCAGCTGCTCGCCTTCGCGGGTCTTGCTCTCGTTCTCGATGCGCAGCTGCGCGGCCACCAGCGGGCCGGCCACGGCGATCAGCGGATCGGCGGCCAGCGCCTTGCCTTCGCGCGCTGCGGCAAAGCGCGACAGGCGCTGTGCTTCATCGCCCAACTGGGTGCCGGCGTACAGGGTGTCCAATGCCTTGGCCAGCTGCTGCGGGGTGCGGCCGAAGGCGGCGTCGAACTCGGCCACGCGCTGCGCGTCCGGCAGCTGCTGGTAACGGGTCAGCAGGGTGGTCAGCAGCGCCTTCTCGACCTCCGGCGCGTAGCGGCGCTGGACCTGCTTGAGCACGCCTTCGATCATCGCCTGGTCGCGCTGCTGGTAGCCGCTCTCGCGCTGCGCGTCGGGCTTGGCCGACTCGATGCGCAGGCGCTCCAGCAGCAATGCCGAGCGCAGCAGCTGGCTCTGCGCGGCCATCTGGTCCAGCAGCAGGTCACGCTCGCCCACCGCCGCGCCCTGCGACAGGTTGGCCAGCAGCGCCTTGATGTCGCCCTGATACCTGCGGTCGGCGGCGGCCAACATCGCCGTCTCGTCGGCGGCACGCTGCGCCTTGGCGTCGCTGCGCAGCAGGCCTTCCAGCTCACCGGCGGCGCGCTTGCGGTTGTTCTTCAGCGACTGCAGCTGCGAGGCGTAGCGGGTACGCGCCTGCGCATCCTTGGCGCTGGCCGCCTCGATGGTGTCGATCATCTGCTGGAACACCGACACGCGGCGCGGCAGCACGGTATCGATCTGGCCGGCGAATTCGGCCGCGGTGCGGTGGCGGTAGGTGATGCCCGGGTAACCGGCCAGCATCGCGTAATCGCCTTCCTTCGGCCCTTCCACCGACATCTGCAGGTGTGCCGGCGCCTGGTAGGGCACGTTGTCCTTGCTGTAGGCAGCCGGCTTGCCGTCCTTGCCGACGTAGGCACGCAGCAGGGTGAAGTCGCCGGTGTGGCGCGGCCACATGAAGTTGTCGATCTCGTCGCCGTAGTTGCCGATCGCACGCGGCGGCGCGTAGACCAATCGCACGTCGCTCAGTTCCAGCTGGGCGATGCGGTAGAAGTCGGTGCCGTAGTACATGTTGGCGACCGAACAACGCACGCTGCCGTCCTTCTCGCACTCGGCCACGATCTGCTTGCTGGCCGCATCCACCGCATCGAAGTAGGCACGGCCGGTCTTGCCGCGCGCCTGCGCCAGCACCTGGTCGGTCACCTTGTCGAAGCCGACGGTGACCAGCACGCGGAAGTCCGGGTTGGCCGGGCGCTCATCGGCACGGTCCCTGGCAATGAAACCGCCGTTGATCAGGTCGTGCTCGGGCGAGCTGTTGTACTGGATCACGCCCATCGCCACGTGATGGTTGGTCAGCAGCAGGCCGTCGGCGGACACGAACGAGCCGGTGCCGCCACCGGCACGCACCACCGCGCTCAGCGGCGGCGCGGTGACGTTGGCCAGGTCGGCCGGATTGCCCTTGAAACCGGCCGCCTGCAGCGGCTTGGCCAGTTCCGGCAGCTGGGTCGGCATCCACATGCCTTCATCGGCGTGGGCACCGGCGGCGAGGGTCAGGCCGAAGGCCAGGGCGGTGGGAAGGGCTTTGCGTGGTGACATGGGGCAATCCGGTACGACAGAACAGCCCGGGACCATAGCCGCTGGGGGCGGATGGGGCAACGGCCGATGGTTGGGTCGACGTGCACGGCAGTGCCGGCCGCTGGCCGGCAACCCACGCAGGTCGGGAGAAACGGTGCAGTTGCCGGCCAGCGGCCGGCACTACCGCATCGTTATTTCTCCCGCCGCCAGTTGATCGAACCGCGGTTTTCCACCGTGCTCGATTCCACTTCCACGTCGAAGCCGCGGCGCAGCAGGTACTTCAGCGTGATCACCGAACCGGCACCGACCAGCGACACGCCGTAGCCGACGTACAGCTTGGGCGAGATGTATTTGCCCACGCCGATCACCGAGCCCCCGAACGCGCGCGACTGGCTTACGCCGGCATCGTCCAGGCCCAGCTTGGCGCCCAGCTGCGAGGCCAGCAGGCCACTGCCTGCAGAGAGTGCCGCCGAGGCCGCGTTGACCTGCTGGGTCTGGTCGCTGCTGGCGCCGGTCAGGCTGCGGCCCAGCACCAGATAGGCCAGCGCCTCGGACTGCGACATCGCCGGATCGGACCACACGTCCGCACGCGGCTGCTGCGCACGCCCGGTCACGTCGATGCCCGCCGTGACATCACCGACCCGGCGCTCGGCGCGGATGTTGATGCGCGGGTCGGACACCGCGTTGTAGTTCCAGGTCAGGTTGCCACGGGTGATGGTCAGGTCCTGCCCATACGCCTTGTAGCGCCCGCTCACTTCCAGGCCACCATTGGCGGTCATCTCGCGGCCAGGCTTGGCCCAGACCTGCATCTTGCCGGTCAGTGCGCCCTTCAGGCCAAAGCCGGTCATCTTCACCTTGTCGCCGAGGCTGACAACCAGGTCCATGTCCAGCGGCGAGGTGCGCGATTCTTCCGGATCGACCGGATCGAGCACCACCACGTCTTCAGACACCGAAGTACCGCGGTCCAGGCGTTCGAGGTCGATATCGGCCTCGGGCACATGCACGGTGCCACGCAGCTCCATTGCCGCCTTGGCCAGGGTGAAATCGAGGTTGGGATTGGCGACGATGCGCAGTTCGCTGGTGTTGGACAGCAGCACGTTGTCGCCGTGGATCTTCAGCTGCAGCGGCTGTGCATCGCCGAACCACGACAGGCCGCCATCCACGTACAGCGTGCCCTGGCCGGAATTGGCCTGCGCGGTGATCCTGGCCGAGCCATCGGGCTGGGCCACGAAACTGCCCTTGCCCTGGTCGAAGGTCAGGCCCAGCGCCGGGAATTCACCCTTGAAGTTGCTCAGCTGCGCATCACCGCCCAGCGACGGCTGGCCACGCGTGCCGCGCAGGCTGACGTGGCCTTCGATCAGGCCGGTCGGGCGCACGATGTCCGGCGAGAACAGCTCCAGCCAGTACAGCCGCGACATGTTGAGGTAGAGCTCGCCGTTCAACGGCGCGCTGGCTTCCCAGCCGGTCTGCATCTTGGCATCGACGAAGCCGTTGCCCTGGAAGCCCATGCCCAGATAGCCCTTGATGCTGGCCGGGGTCATGTCCAGCTTCAGCGAGAACTGGTCATAGCGCACCAGCTCGCCACGCGATGCATCGCCCACCGTGGTGCGGTTCTCGCCCAGGCGCACGCCGCCTTCCTTCGAGCGCACTTCCACATGGCCTTCCCAGGCGTTGCCGCGCGGGCGGATCTGCGCGTCCAGGCTGACATCGCCGCGCAGGTAGATGCGGCGGCCGGACTGCGGCGGCAGCCACGGCTGCACCAGCGCCAGCGGCAGCGCATCACTGCGCACCACCAGGCCCTCGCGCGGCCAGTTCGCCTGCGCGCACAACGCGCCACTGTTGGCGGCGGCCAGGCAGGCTTCAGACAGGGTGTAGGTGCTGCCGTTGATCGCGAACGCGGCCGGTGCACGCAGCGACCAGGCATCGCCCTTCACCGGTGCGATGCGCAGCGATGCCAGCTCGCCACGCCACTGCGCGCCCTGCTGGCGCACGCTGCCCTGCAGCTCGATCGCGCCCATGTCATTGCGGGTCTGCGCGGCCAGCCGCAGGTTGGACACACTGCCCTGCGCATCGATGTTCAGCCGTTCCAGCAGCATGCCGGCGTTGACCTGCTGGCCCTGCACCGCCAGCGTGCCGCTGTCACCACGCCACGGCAGGTGGCCCTTGATGCTTACGCTCTCGGCGCCGTAGCCATCCCAGTTGAGGTTGTTGCCGATCAGGTCGGCGGTGATGTCCGGCGCATCGCGCGGGCCCTTCACCTGCAACTGGCCACGCAGGCCACCGTCGGCGCCCGGCAGCAGATCGCTCAGCTGCAGCGGTTCGAAGCGTGCGTCGATGTCGAGGCGATCACCGACCTTGCCCGAAGCAGTGACCCGGCTGCTGCCCAGCGACAGCTTCAGGTCGCCCTGGCCTTGATCGCCCTGCAGCGCGAACTTGCCCTGTGCGTCGAGGTTGCGCTGGCGCAGGATGCCCTTCAGCGACGGCAGATCCACCGTGGCTTCCAGCGTGCCGGCCGTGCCCGGTGCGGCATTGGCCGGCGGCGGCAGCTGGCGGCCCTTGGAGGCCAGGTTGCCGGACAGGCGGCCATTCCAGCCCGGCACGAAATAGCCGGGGTCGAAGTCCTTCAGCGTGGCCTTGGCGTCCCAGTCCAGCTGTGGCGCCCAAGCGACCTGGCCTTCCACCTGCAGCTGGCCACCCGGGGTCTGCGCCTGCAGCTGGTGGATCGACGCGGCCTGGTCATTGCCACGCACGTCGAAGCGCAGCTGCGCCTTCTGCTTTTCGCGTTCGACCTCGGCGCGGCCGATCGCCGCCCACGCCTTCAGCGTGCCGGCCAGGCCGAAGCGCGCTTCCTTCAGCGTCACCGGTACCGGCGCGCTGCCGGCGGTGTTCGGGTCTGCGGCCGGCACGTAGGTCAGATCGCGTGCGACCACCGAGAAATTAAGCTTCTGCTGGTCTTCCTGGCTGAAATCGGCCGTACCTTCCAGCCGCGCTTCGCCGCCGAGGCCCTTCACCAGCAACGGCGAAACCTTCAGCACCTGGTCCTGCAGCGACACCACCGACGGTGCCAGTTCCAGTTCCTGGTCGCCCTGCTTCACCTTGCCATGCAGGTTGGCGTTGCCGCCCTTGCCAGCGGCAGTGAAGTCCAGTGCCAACGGTGCGATCGCCGAGCTCGCCAGCGCCGGCGACAGCAGCGACAGATCCAGTTCGTCGCTGCGCACGCTGGCGTTCCAGGTCGGGTCGGTCCGCCCGTCGAACACCAGCATCGCGTGCAGCGGCTTCGGTGCACGCCCGGCCAGCGCCACCTCCATGTGGGCGAGGTCGCCGCGTGCCACCAGCCCCACCGTCGCTGCAGTGCGCCCACGCGGGGCCGGCAGCACCGCCGTGACCGTCACGTCGGTGTCGTAGTCCTTGGCCGGGATGTAGCGGCCCTGGGCGGTGAAATTGCCCATGTCGCTGTCCACGACCAGCTTGTGCGCCTGGAATTCGCCGTTGGCGATTTCGATGCCACCGCGCACGCGGCTGATGTCGATCACCGGCTCGTTGGCCTGGCTGATGCGGAAGCCATCGATGGCGATGGCGTCGGCCTGGATCGCCAGCGGCATCTCGATCTGCGGCAGCGAATCCGGCCACGACGGCAGCTTGAACGGCTCGTCACTCTTGGCCAGGTTCAACGTCGCGTTGGTCAGTTCCAGCTTGTCCAGCAGCAGCTTGCGGCCCAGCAACGGGCGCAGGTCCGGCTCCAGGTGCGCGCGCTCGGCGTGGAAATGGATGTCGTCATAGCGGAAGTCGACGTTGTACAGGGTCAGCGGACCGGCCACCGGGCCGTCCACCTTCTCCCAGGTGAAGCTGGCGCCCACCGGCAGCCGCGCCACCACCTGCGCCAGCAGCACATCGCGGCCGGCCACGGTCTGCAGCAGCCAGTACACCGCCAGCAGGGCCAGCAGCACCAGCCCGATCACGCCGGCGCCGGACCATGCCCAGAAGCGGCGGCGGCGGTAGAAGCGCACGCGCGGCGGCGTGTTCGGGGTCGGCGTGGGTGCGGGCGTGCTCACAGGTCCGCTCCGATGTTCAGGTACAGCTGGAACTGCGAATCCGGGTTGTTCAGGCCGTGCGCCACGTCGATGCGCACCGGGCCGACCGGCGATTTCCAGCGCACGCCGAAGCCGACGCCAGTGTGCAGATCAATGGTGTTGTCGAAGGCGCTGCCGGTATCGACGAACACCGCCGCGCCCCATGGGCCGCCATTGAAGTAGTGCTCGTACTCGGCCGAGCCGATCACCAGGTTCTTGGCGCCCAGTGCGTACTTGTCCGGCGCCGGGGTACGCGGGCCGACCTCGCGGTAGGCGTAGCCGCGGATGCTGCGGTCGCCGCCGGCGAAGTAGCGCAGGCTCGGCGGCATCGCCACCAGGTCGCTGGTCCAGGTGGTGCCGCCCTCGCCGCGCAGGATCAGGCGGTTGCTTTCGCCCACCGGGATGTACCAGCGCAGCACGGCATTGGCCTGCACGAAGCTGGTATCCGAACCGACGCCCTCGATGCCGGTCCGTAGCGTCGCGGTGCCGCTGATGCCCTTGCGCGGGAACATCTGGTCGTCGACGTTGACGTAGTCGGCCACCATCTGCGGGTACACCAGCGTCGAGGTGTTGTAGACCGCATCGGTGAATTCGGTGCCGGAGGCGTAGCGCCAGCGCTCGCGCAGCGCGTTGACCGAGGCGATCGCGGTCCAGTGCTCGTTGATCTCGCCGCTGCGGCTGGCGATCAGCTTGAAGTTGCGCAGGTCGATGTAATCGGTCTGCTCGTCATACGCGCTGGCGGCGAAGGTGTACCAGCCGTCGAGCCAGTTGAACGCCGGGATGCGGTAGCTGGTCACCAGGCTCTTGCGCTTCTGCGCGTAGTCCAGCTGCGTGTTCATCTTGTGGCCGCGGTTGTTCAGGAACCGCCGCTCGATGCCACCACGCACACCCGGGCCGCTCTCGCTGCCGTAGCTCAGACCGGCGGTGTAGATGGTGCGCTTGGCGCGGGTCAGGTTGACGTCCACCGGCACGTCGCCGTTCTCATCAGCCTGGTCCGGCCGCGGCTGGATGTCGATCACGCTGAAGTAGTCCAGCTTGGTCAGCGATTGCCGCAGCCGGTCCAGCTTGCCTTCGTGGTAGTAGCTGCCCTGGTCCCAGTACACCAGCGGGTCGAACAGCTTGTCGACGAAGTAGTCCTGGTGGAAGCGCACCGGGCCCATGTTGTAGCGGCGGCCGCTGTCCCAGGTCAGGTCGATGTCGGCGGCGTTGTCGGCACGGGTGATCTGCACCTGGCGCTGGGTGTAGTCGGCGTCGAAGTAGCCACGCTCGGCCAGGCGGCGGGTGATGGTGATCTTGCTGGCTTCGTACTGGGTGTGCTCGAAGCGCTGGCCCTTGCGCGGCTTGAACGCGGCCAGGTCGTCCTGCAGGTACTGGTCGTAGATCGCCGGGCCGGTGATGTCGATGTGCTCACGACGCACGGTCACCGGGGCACCCTTGTCGACATGGATCAGCACCCGCACGTGCTCATCCTCGCGCGGTGCTTCAACCTTGATCACCGGGTTGTAGTACCCGAACGGTTCCAGCGCCTGGCGGGTCTGCCGCTCGGCCTGCGACAACAGGTACTCCAGGCGCGACTCGCCCTGCTCCTTGCCGATCGTGTCGTACAGCGACAGCGATTCCTGGATGTTCTCGATGATTGCGGCGTCGTCGCCCTTGTCCAATCCCTTGATGTCCACCTTGTCGATGGTGCCGCGCGCGTGGGCCACGGAAGTGGCGGCCAGCGACAGGACCATCAGCGGCAGGGCGTATTTCTTTGGCTGCATGCGGCACAGCATACCGACCGGAGGTGACGATGCGAAATGCATCACGTCATTCGGGATCGGTTGTTAAGTGGCGGTCAAAATACGCGCCTTTGTGGCGATCATCGCGATTGCCAATGAGGAAGCCGGCATCGTGCGCGATGCCGGCAATGACCCCGATGGACATCCGCCGGCACTACCGATACCGGCATCAGCTCGACAGATGCTCGATCGCCGCCACCTTGCCCAGGCGCTCGCCCAGCATCGTCAGCAGCGCCAGGCGGTTGCCACGCAGCGCCGGATCCTCGGCATTGACCATCACGCCATCGAAGAAGGCGTCGACCTGCGGGCGCAGCCGGGCCAGGCGGGCCAGCACGGCCACGTAGTCCTTGTGCTGCAGGCTGGCGCCGGTGTCGTCGATGGCCGCGGTCACTGCTTCAGCCAGCGCGCGCTCGGCGTCTTCCTGCAGCAGCGCCGTGTTGATCTGGGCCGGTATGTCGCCCTCGGCCTTGCGCAGGATGTTGCGGATGCGCTTGTTGGCCGCAGCCAATGCCTCGGCTTCCGGCAGCGCGGCGAAGGTGCCGATCGCATCCAGGCGGCGGTCGAAGTCATACAGCGAGGCCGGCTTCAGCTCGGCCACCGCGTTGAAGTGCGTGGCCGGCACGCCCTTGTCGGCGTAGTAGCCCTTCAGGCGGTCGAGGATGAAGTCGTACAGCTCGCCGACGTCGGCCTGCACGTTGCGCGCGGCCAGGCCGGCGTTGGCGCTGGCCAGCAGCGCGCGCAGGTCCAGCTCGAAGCCGCTCTCGATGATCGTGCGGGCCAGGCCCAGCGCGTTGCGACGCAGGGCGAACGGGTCCTTGTTGCCGGTCGGCTTCAGGCCTGCGGCGAAACCACCGGCCAGCGTGTCCACGCGTTCAGCAATCGCCAGCACCTTGCCCAGCGCCGACAGCGCGATGTCATCGCCACCGAAGCGCGGCTGGTAGGCCTCGTCGATGGCCAGCGCGACCTCGGCCGATTCGCCACCGGCCACGGCGTAGTGGCGGCCGGCGATGCCCTGCAGTTCCGGGAATTCGTTGACCATGCGCGATTGCAGGTCGTTCTTCGCCAGTTCGGCGGCACGCCGTGCCTGCGCAGCGTCGGCGCCAACCTGCGGCGCGATCACCTCGGCCAGGGCGGCCACGCGGGCGACCTTGTCGGCCACGCTGCCCAGCTTGGCCTGGTAGGTCACCGTCTTCAGGCCCTCGCCCATCGACGCCAGGCCCTGCTTCAGGTCTTCGTCGAAGAAGAACTTGGCATCGGCGAAGCGCGGGCGGATCACGCGCTCGTAGCCCTTGGCCACTTCGGCCACGTCCTTCGATTCGATGTTGGCGATGCCGATGAACTTCTCGGTCAGCGTGCCGCTGTCATCCAGCACCGGGAAGAACTTCTGGTTGATCTCCATCGTCTCGATCAGCGCTTCCTGCGGCACCGCCAGGAACGCGCGCTCGAAGCTGCACAGCACCGCCGACGGCCACTCGACCAGGTTCACCACCTGCTCCAGGTTGTCCTCGGTGATGCGGGCGCTGCCGCCGGCCTTGGCCGCAGCGGCTTCGACCTCGGCGACGATGCGCGCGCGGCGCTCGCCCGGGTCGACCAGCACGAACGCGGCGCGCAGGGCTTCCACGTAATCCTGCGGCTGTGCCAGCGACACGGCCTGGTCGTGGTGGAAACGATGGCCACGGCTGACACGGCCAGCCTGCAGGCCGAACAGTTCGGCCTCGACCACGTTGCCACCGTGCAGCAGCACCAGCCAGTGCGCCGGGCGCGCAAAGCCCCAGGCGTGGTCGCCCCAGCGCATCGGCTTGGGAATCGGCATCGCCGCGATCGCCTCGCGCAGGATCTCCGGCAGCAGGCTGGCGGTGCGCGCGCCCGGGGTCACCGCGCGGTGCACGAAGCGCTCGCCCTTGTTGTCCGTGGTCTTCTCCAGCGCGGTCCAGTCGATCCCGGCCTTGGCGGCGAAGCCCTGCAGGGCCTTGGTCGGCTGGCCTTCGGCGTCCAGCGCGATGTTCAGGTACGGGCCCAGCACTTCGCTGTGCTGTTCCGGCTGTTCCAGGCCAACGCCCGGCAGCAGCACGGCCAACCGGCGCGGGGTCGACAACGGGCGGGCGTCGCCCAGTTCCAGTGCGACGCCGCGCTTGCGCAGGCCGTCGACAACGCCATCGAAGAACGCCTGGGCCAGGCCCGGCAGCGCCTTGACCGGCAGCTCCTCGGTGCCCAGTTCGATCAGCAGGGGGGACAGTTGGCTCATCGTTTCAATCCTGTGGTGGGGGCGCAGCGCGCGACGCGTCCGGCGCCCCGGGTAGTTGATGAAAAGCGGGTCGGTGCGGGAGGGCCGTCAGGCCTTCTTCGCGCCCGGGAAGCCCAGCTTCTCGCGCTGCTCGTAGTACGCCTTGGCCACCGCCTGGGCCAGCGCGCGCACGCGCAGGATGTAGCGCTGGCGTTCGGTCACGCTGATCGCGCGGCGCGCATCGAGCAGGTTGAAGGTGTGGCTGGCCTTCATCACCTGCTCGTAGGCCGGCAGCGGCAGGTTCACTTCCACCAGCTTCTGCGCTTCACGCTCGCAGGCGTCGAAGCGGTGGAACATTTCGTCCACGTCGGCGTATTCGAAGTTGTACGTGCTCTGCTCCACCTCGTTCTGGTGGTAGACGTCACCGTAGGTCACCGGCTGTCCGTCCGGGCCATAGGTCCAGACCAGGTCGTAGACGTTGTCGCAGTTCTGCAGGTACATGCACAGGCGTTCGAGACCATAGGTGATCTCGCCCAGCACCGGTCGGCATTCGAGGCCACCGGCCTGCTGGAAGTAGGTGAACTGGGTCACCTCCATGCCATTGAGCCAGACTTCCCAGCCCAGGCCCCAGGCACCCAGCGTCGGCGATTCCCAGTTGTCCTCGACGAAGCGCAGGTCGTGCACCAGCGGGTCGATGCCCAGTGCCTTCAGCGAATCCAGGTACAGCTGCTGGATGTTGTCCGGCGCCGGCTTCATCGCCACCTGGTACTGGTAGTAGCGCTGCAGGCGGTTCGGGTTCTCGCCGTAGCGGCCGTCGGTCGGGCGGCGCGAGGGCTGCACGTAGGCCGCGTTCCAGCCTTCCGGACCGATCGCACGCAGGAAGGTGGCCGGATGGAAGGTACCGGCGCCCACCTCCAGGTCGAGCGGCTGGATGAGCACGCAGCCCTGCTGGGCCCAGAACTGGTTCAGGGTCTGGATCAGGCCCTGGAAGGTGATCGGAACGGTCGGGGTCGCGGACATGCGGACGATTCTTGGCCGGCAAGGGGGGTGCGCTAGTATAACGGCCGACCTGCGGGGCATTCCGTACCCGGGAGGAGCAGGCAGATGGAACATCGGCTGCCGGTGGGCACGCCCGGCGAGGCGGGCGGCGTTCCGCTGCCCTGGGGCCGCCTGCATTTCGAGCAGATCGCCGCGGCGCTGGTCGCCGATGGCCTGGTGGCCGAGCAGGACCGCGAGCGCATGCGGTTCTCCGCGCAGGGCGCGCGCAACGCCAGCGAAGTGCATCCGCTGGTGCTGCTGTCCAACCTCAAGCTGGCGGCCAACGGCGGCGGCGAACTGACCCTGGAACGCCTCAGCGAATGGCTGGCGCAGCGTACCGGCTGCCGCTACCTGCGCATCGACCCGACCCGGGTCGACGTCGCCGCGGTCACTGCGCTGGTGTCGCATGCCTATGCCCGCCGCCATCGCTTCCTGCCGCTGGCGGTGGATGCCGAGCGCGTGCTGGTGGCCACCAGCGAGCCGCTGGTGCAGGAATGGCGCCGCGACCTGCAGCACCTGACCCGGCGCCGCATCGAGCTGGCGGTGGTCAACCCGCTGGACCTGCACCGCTACACCATGGAGTTCTACGGGGTAACCCGTTCGGTGCGTGGCGCCCGCAGTGATGCGCGCGGCGAAGCCAGCACCACCCTGCCCAGCTTCGAACAGCTGGTCGAGCTGGGCCGTACCGGCG
The DNA here is from genome assembly GCF_030985895.1 of Stenotrophomonas sp. Sm6012. Classification (NCBI taxonomy): domain Bacteria; kingdom Pseudomonadati; phylum Pseudomonadota; class Gammaproteobacteria; order Lysobacterales; family Lysobacteraceae; genus Stenotrophomonas; species Stenotrophomonas sp. Sm6012. Next base: position 22,829 of record NZ_JAPTFX010000042.1, read on the forward strand.
ACGTCAATGCCGACGACCAGCACATCGTGCACATCGTCGACTGGCTGCTGCAGTACGCCTACGAACAGCGCGCCTCGGACATCCACCTGGAGCCGCGCCGCGAGATGGGACGCATGCGCTTCCGCATCGACGGCGTGCTGCACAAGGTGTTCGAAGTGCCACCGGCAGTGATGACCGCCGTGGTCAGCCGCATCAAGGTGCTGGGCCGCATGGACCTGGCCGAGCGCCGGCGCCCGCAGGACGGCCGCATCAAGACCCGCTCGCCGGGTGGCCGCGAAGTCGAGATGCGCCTGTCGACCATGCCCACCGCCTTCGGCGAGAAGTGCGTGATGCGCATCTTCGACCCGGATGCCGCGTTCAAGAGCATCGACCAGCTCGGTTTCAGCCCGCAGGAGGCCGCCGGCTGGAATGCACTGGTCGAGCGCCCGCACGGCATCGTGCTGGTCACCGGCCCGACCGGCTCGGGCAAGACCACCACCCTGTATTCCACGCTGAAGCGGCTGGCCACGCCGGACGTGAACGTGTGCACGGTGGAAGACCCGATCGAGATGATCGCGCCCGAGTTCAACCAGATGCAGGTGCAGACCAACATCGACCTGGACTTCGCCAGCGGCGTGCGCACCCTGCTGCGACAGGACCCGGACATCATCATGATCGGCGAGATCCGCGACCTGGAAACCGCGCAGATGGCGGTGCAGGCCTCACTGACCGGCCACCTGGTACTGTCCACCCTGCACACCAACGATGCGCCCTCGGCGGTCACCCGCCTGCTCGACCTGGGCGTGCCGCATTACCTGCTGGCCAGCACCCTCAACGGCATCCTCGCCCAACGCCTGGTGCGTACCCTGTGCCCGCACTGCAAGCAGCCGCACAGCCTCGGCGCCGCCGACTGGGCGGTGCTGGCTGATAGCCATGCTGCATATCCAGATGCCGCCACGCCCTGTCGGCCGGTCGGTTGCCTGGAGTGCCGGCGCACCGGATTCCTCGGCCGCATCGGCCTGTATGAACTGCTGCCATTGGGCTCGCGGCTGCGCGGGCAGATCCGCGCCGACATGGACCTGGCCGGTTTCAGCCGTGCCGCGCGGGCTGAAGGGCTGCGAACCCTGCGCCAGGCCGGGCTTGAAAAGGTGGCGCAGGGGCTGACTACAATCGAGGAAGTCCTGTCAGTGCTGCCGCCCCCGGATGAACCCAGCTCCGTTCCTGATCCTTGAAACCGGCCGCCCGGTGCCGTCACTGCGCCGCTACGGGCGTTTCCCGCACTGGATCCGCGTCGCCGCCGGGCTGGAAGAACACCAGACGGTGGTGGTCGATGTCGAACACGGTGGCGCCCTGCCCGATCCGCACGGCTTCGCCGGCGTGCTGGTGACCGGCTCGGCCGCCTTCGTCACCGACCATGCCGAGTGGAGCGAGCGCAGCGCGGCATGGCTGCGCGAGACCGCCCACGACGACCTGCCGGTGTTCGGCATCTGCTACGGCCACCAGCTGCTGGCGCACGCGCTGGGAGGTGAAGTGGCCTACAACCCGGCCGGCCGCGAGTCCGGCACGATCGAGCTGGAACTGCAGCCGCAGGCCGCGCAGGACCCGCTGTTCCAGGGGTTGCCACAGCATTTCGCCGCCCACGCCACCCACCTTCAGACCGTGCTGCGCGCACCGGACGGTGCCGAAGTGCTGGCGCGCTCGCCGCTGGACGGCTGCCACGCCTTCCGCTGGGCGCGCCAGGCATGGGGCGTGCAGTTCCATCCGGAATTCGCCACCCACCACATGCGCGGCTACGTGCGCGCCCGCGCCGACTGCATCGGCCGCCACGGCGGTTGCGCCCGCAGCATCGAACGCGCGGTCAGCGCCGCACCGCTGGCCCGCCAGCTGTTGCGCCGCTTCGTCCGCCAGGCGCGGCTGTCTTCAGCCCAGCCGGCGGCAAAACAGGGATAATCGGCGCCACGGGCAGCCGCCCGGCCCCCTCCTGTCCCTCCCGGATGTCCATGAAAGAGATTCGCAAGCTGCCGGCTTCGGCGGGCGCCCAGTGGTTGCTGGATACGTTCTCCCTGTACCGGCGTGCGCCGCTGCAGCTGGCCCGGATCGGCCTGACCTGGCTGCTGGTGAGCTGGGTGGTGACCCTGTTGTCGACGCTGATTCCCGGCGCCGCCGGCATGGCCGTGCAGCTGATGACCCTGGCCATTTCGCCGATCATGTTCGGCGGCATGCTGTATGCCGTGGGCGAGATCGACGAAGGCCGACCGGGCCTGGCCTCGCACCTGCTGCAGCCGATCCGCGACCACCGCGTCAGCCACCTGCTGGTGCCGCTGGCGATCCAGGTGCTGGCGGTGCTGCTGCTGGGCGCGCTGCTGTTCATGATGATCGGCCGCGAAGGCTTCACCGCCTTCAGCGAGGTCATGACCAAGATGGAAGAAATCAGCCGCAGTGGTCAGCAGATCAAGCCGGACGATGCCGCCGCACTGGTCGCCAACCTGCCGGCCAAGCGCATCGCGCTGTGGATGCTGCTGGTGTTCCTGAGTGCGGTCGCGCTGTCGCTGGCGATGTTCACCCAGCCGGCGCTGGTGGTGTTCGACAAGCAGAGCGGCATGCACGCGCTGCGCCTGAGCCTGCAGGGCTGCATCGAGAACATCGGCGCGATGATCGTGTTCGCCGTGCTCGGCCTGATCGCCGCGTTCTGCATGTACATCCTGTTCGTGATCGTGATCCAGATCGCGATGCTGATCGGCGGCCCGCTGGCCGCAGCCTTCATCGCCCAGCTGGTACTGACCACGGTACTGATGCCGCTGTACGTCGGCGCGGTCTATGCCGCATGGAAGCAGATGTTCGTGCACCGCGGCAGCCGCGCAGCGCCGCCGATCCCGACCACGCCGACCTCCAGCGACATCTTCCACGCCTGACGGAAAAAGGGGACGGAGGGGATTAAGTCGTTAGCGGCACAGTGGCACATACGACTTAATCTCCTCCGTCCCCTTTTTTCAGGCGGCGGGCTTCTTCACTACCGACGACGGCACCAGCCAGCGTGCGGCGTGGATGCCCAGCTCGTAGAGCAGGCACATCGGGATGGCCAGCATCAGCTGCGACACCACGTCCGGCGGGGTCAGCACGGCGGCCACCACGAAGATGCCGACGATCGCGTAGCCGCGGCCTTCCTTGAACTGCTGCGGCGTCACCCAGCCCAGCAGCACCAGGATCACCATCGCCACCGGCAGTTCGAAACTGCCGCCGAAAGCGAAGAAGATCGCCAGCACGAAGTCCAGGTAGGCGTTCGCATCCGGGGTGATCGCAATCACGTCCGGGCTGAAGGTGGTGAGGAAGTGGAACACCGCCGGCAGCACCAGGAAGTAGGCGAACGCACAGCCGGTGTAGAACAGCACCACCGACGACACCAGCAGCGGTACCGCCAGGCGCTTTTCGCGCGCGTACAGGCCCGGGGCAACGAACGCCCACAGCTGGTACAGCAGCCACGGCACCGCCACGAACAGGGCGACGAAGAAGGTCAGCTTCAACGGCGCGAAGAAGGCACCGGCCGGGTTGGTCGCAATCATCGTCTGCCCGTTCGGCAGCTGCGAAACCAGCGGTTCGGCCAGCGCGTTGTACAGCTTCTGGGTGAATGGCAGCAGCGCCAGCAGCGCCACGCCCAGGCCCAGCAATGCGCGCACCAGACGGCCGCGCAGTTCCACCAGATGTTCAACCAGCGAGCTTTCGCCGAACTCCTGCTCACTCATGAGGGGCGCTCCGTGTTCTGCGCCGGGGGCGTCGCATTGGTTTCAGTGGCCGTGGAGGCGCCGGGCGTTACCGCAGCGACGTCCTGTGCCGGTGCCTGGTCCGCGGCAACGGGCTCGCCCAGGTGCGGCGGCAGGTCGGCCGGCGCCGGCGCGCGTACTTGTTGCGCCAGATCGTCGCCCTGCTGCTGTGCCTGCTGGGCTTCGCGACGGATCGCTTCGCCGCTGGCGCGCAGCTGGTTTTCGGTGTCCTGCATGCCCTGGCGCACGTCCTGCATCTGCCGCTTGATCTCCTCGGCCTGCAGTTCGCGCTCCAGTTCCTGTTTCACCGAATCCCACTGATTGCGGGCACGACGCACCCACAGGCCGGCGAAGCGGGCCGCCTTGGGCAGGCGCTCGGGACCGAGCACCACCAGGGCGACCACCGCAATCACCAGCAGTTCGCTGAAGCCGATATCAAACACCGCAACCGCTCCGGATCAGCGAGCGTTACGGTCGTGCTCGTCCTGCGCGGTGCGCGAGGCGTCCTGGCTGCGCGACTCGTCGCCCAGCTGCGCGTTCGGCTTGTCCTCGTCGCGCATGCCCTTCTTGAATTCCTTGACCGCCGAACCGAGGTCCTTGGCGCCACTGGTCAGGCGCTTGGTGCCGAACACCAGCAGCACGATGGCCAGCACGACCAACCAATGCCAGATGCTGAAACTGCCCATAAAGACGCTCGTTACGTTAGTGATCAGGCTGTCGAGCATAGCGCACCGGCTGTTAGCCGGCGCGCGTGACGAAAGTCAGTTTCCGCCCAGCGTTTCCGTGCGGATCTCGCCGTCGTTGACCGGCTGGAAGCCCTGCTGCTGCGGCGGCGGGGTCTGCGGCACGTTCTGCAGCGGCGCGGTGGTGGCCTCGGCCGGGGCGGCCGGCGCTGCCTGAACAGGCGCCGGAGCCACCGCCGGGGCGGCCGCCGGACGCGGAGCATTGCCACCACTGCCGTTGCGGTTGTTGCGCGCGGCGTAGGTGGCCTCTTCCAGGCGATCACGGAAAGCGACCACATCCATCGACGGCGAACCGCCGGCGCGGCCTTCGAAGATCATCCGCGGCGTGGTGTTGCTGCCGTAGGCGTCCAGATTGGCGGCATCGTCGATCTGCAGCACCGCGCCGTCCAGAGCGACGCCGGCAAACAGGCCTCGGGCGCGCGACCACGACCAGATTTCGGCCTTCAGCTGGCCATCGGTGGCGGCGGCGGCGTTGCGACCGACCGGGCCGGCGGCAACGCCGGCATCGGCGCCCAGCGTGAACTTGCCGTTGACCAGGTTGTCCAGGCTGCGGTCGTTGCGGAACACCAGCACCACGTCCGAGGACTGCACACCGGCCTGGAAGCCGATGCTGCCACCGGTGAGCTTGACGAACACCGGGTTGGACCAGGCGCCATTGGCCATGCGCACCGACATCAGGCCATGGCCGCGACGGCCACCGATGACCAGGCCGGCCTTGATCGTGTCGGGAATGACGATGACCGCGCGGCCTTCGTCGAGCAATTTGTCCGGAATGCCCTGTTCAGGGATTCCCTGGATTTCGGCCAGCACGCGCACGGCGTTGCGGGCGCGCTGGTCTTCCTGCGGTCCGGCCATGGCCTGGCTGGACAGCAGACTGGCGGCGATCAGCAGGGCTTGGATCGGGCGACGCATGGCGGGCTCCAGAAGTCAGTCCATAGGAAGATATAGCAAGTGACTGAAATTAGTAGTGTTGCCATGAATCGCCAATGAGCGTTGCCTGCTCATATAGATGCCCCCTATGCGCGCGATCCGAACCCTGCATGCCGGCGCGGCACCGGATCGGCGACAATACATCCCATGCTCGACGCACCCGATACCGCCGTGCTGGCGGTCAACCTAGGCACGCCTGAGACGCCGACGGCCCCCGCCGTACGCCGTTACCTGGCTGAATTCCTGTCCGACCCCCGCGTGGTCTCGATCCCGGCTCTGCTGTGGCAGCCACTGCTGCGCGGGCTGATCCTGCCGCTGCGCAGCAGCCGTTCGGCGGCCAAGTACGCCCAGGTCTGGCTGCCCGACGGATCTCCGTTGATGGTGCATACGCGCCAATTGGCCCAGGCCATGCAGGCACTGCTGCCGACGCTCCGGGTTCGCCATGCGATGCGCTACGGTGAACCGGCGCTGGCCGGCGAGCTCGACCGCCTGGCCGCCGAAGGCGCGCGTCGCATCGTGGTGCTGCCGCTGTATCCGCAGTACTCGACCACCACCACCGCCTCGGTCGAAGACCGCGTCGATGCCTGGCAGCGCCGCAACCCGGGCGTGACGGTCAGCCTGGTGCGCGACTATTCGGTCGACCCGGGCTGGGTCGAGGCCGTTGCCGGTTCCATCCAGCGCTACTGGGAACAGCACGGCCGTGGCCAGAAGCTGATGTTCTCCTTCCACGGCATCCCGCAACGCCTGGCCGATGGCGGCGATCCGTATCCGCAGCGTTGCGAGGCCAGTGCCCAGGCCATTGCCAACGCGCTGGGCCTGGGCAGGGACGAATGGCAGATGGGCTATCAATCGCGCTTCGGCCGCGAGCGCTGGCTGCAGCCGTACGCCGAGCCCAGCCTGTGGGCGCTGGCCGAATCCGGCGTCAGGCAGATCGACGTGGTCTGCCCCGGCTTCGCCACCGACTGCCTGGAAACGCTGGAGGAAGTGGCAATGGGCTTTACCGAAACGCTGGCCGAACGCGGCGCGACGATGCGCTACATCCCCTGCCTCAACGCCGAACCGGAACACGCACGCGCCCTGGCGCGGCTGGCTGTGGCCTCGCTGGCATGAGCCTGCATCCGTTTGAACTCGAGGTCGGTGGCGCACGCGTCGCCGGCCTGCGCAACCACGGCGAGGGTCCGCGCGTGCTGGCCCTGCACGGCTGGCTCGACAACGCCGCCAGCTTCGTGCCATTGGCCCCGCATCTGTCGTCGCTGCAGCTGGTCGCCATCGATCTGCCCGGCCATGGCCACAGCGCGCACCTTCCGGCGGGGGCCAGCTACACCACGCCCGCCGCGATCGGCCACGTGCTTGATGTGGCCGATGCATTGGGCTGGGACCGTTTCAGCCTGCTCGGCCATTCGATGGGCGCCGGCATCGCCAGCCTCACCGCCTCGGTCAGCGACCGCATCGAACGGCTGGTGGCGATCGAAGCACTCGGCGGCCTGCGCGGGCCGGAGGAAGAAACCGCGCATCGCCTGCGCGAGCATGTGAATGCCACGCGTGCGCTCGCACGCAAGCAGTTGCGCGTGTTCCCCGACCTCGCCGCGCCGATCCGCGCACGGATGATGACCAACCAGCTCAGCGAACACTGCGCACGACTGCTGGTCGAGCGCGGTGTGGAACCGGTCGAAGGCGGCTATCGCTGGTGCAGTGATCCGCGGCTGATGCTGCCCACCGCGATCCGCCTCAGCGAAGGCCAGATCGACAATCTGCTGCAGGCCATCGCCTGCCCGACGCAGGTGATCTACGCCACACCGGCGCAGTCCTATTACCCCGAGCCCATGCGCAGCGATCGCCTGCGGCACCTGCGCGATGGACGGCTGGCGGTGTTTCCCGGCAACCATCACCTGCACATGGAAGACCCGGCGCAGGTTGCCGACGTGATCCTGCACTTCTTCAGCAACGACAACGCGGGCTGAGTCCGCGCCTCCGCGCGCTTCACTCCGCGCGTTTGCGGCCGATACATCAGTTGCGGGCCCCTGCGTCCGCAGCACGCGGGCCCGGTCGGGCCTGCGGCGTGTGTCTGGTTCTACAAGGAAGTCCGCATGCCCGCTCTACCGCTCCGTTACCCAAAGGATGGGGTCACGGCGCCCTGTCTCTGCGGCGTTGATGACGTCGCATTCCCCGAATCCCCGGTCCATGCCCAGTCCACGCGCTCATGCGTGCGTCGCGGCGTGGCCGCTGCCGTCTGTTGACCCAGGAGTCGCCGATGTCCGCTGCATCCTCCCGTCCCCCCGATACCGCCCGCCTGCCGCATCTGCAGCAGCTCGCCCGCCGTGCTGATCGCCGACTGCTGATCGGCAGCGCGGCATTGGCCGTGGCTGGCCTGGTTCTGGCCCCGCGTGGGCCCCACGTGCCGGGTGCCGCGTTGGCTGCGGCCGCCGTGCTGCCGGCCATCTGGCTGGCCGGCCCTCAGGCGGGCCGCAGCCTCGCCCGCAATGGCCTGGCATTGTTGTTGTCGCTGCAGCTGGCGTTGCTGTGCACGGCGGTCGGCCTGTCGCCGGCGTTGCCGATCGCGGTGCTGCTGGGCGTGCTGCTCAGCCACCGTGATCGCCTGCCGGTATGGCTGGCCGGTGGCGTTGGCACGCTCGCGCTGTTGCAGCCGCTGCTGGAAGGTGCCGCGGCCGGGCCAACGCTGCTGCAGGCAACGCTGCTTGCTGGCCTGGCACTGTTCCTCGGCCAGGTCGCGCTGCGCCTGCGCCAGCAGACCGAGGCGCTGGGCCATGGCCCACGCCGCCTGGCTGCACTGGCCCGCGATATTGCCACCGGTGCCGATCTGGGCGCGCATGCGGATACCACGGCCTATGCACCCGGTTCGCTGGCCCATGCGCTGGCCGATACCGCCCGCCACGTGCAGGCCCAGCGCGGGCGCGAGGCTGAAGCGCATGCCGAGAACGCACAGATCCGCCAGGCCCTGGACGCTTCGCGCACCGCGATGATGATTGCCGACAACGACCACGTGATCCGCTACGTGAACCGTTCGGTGGTGGCCCTGCTGCGCAACCAGCAGGCGACACTGCGCCAGGCCTTCCCCGACTTCGATGCCGATTGTCTGGTCGGCAGCAGCATCCATCGCTTCCACGCCAACCCGGACCGCATCCGCGCGATCCTCAATGGCCTGCAGGTCACGCACAACGGCAAGGTGCAGATCGGCCCGGTGCACTTTGCGCAGGTGGTCACTCCGGTGTTCGATGCACAGGGCGTGCGCCTCGGTTTCGCCGTGGAGTGGCATGACCGTACGCACGAACTGTCGCTTGAGAATGCTGTAGCCGGCATCGTTGCCGCCGCTGCCGCAGGCGATCTCGACCAGCGTCTGCAAGCGGGCGAAGGTGCCAGCTTCCTGGAGGGTCTGACCGGTGGCATCAACCAGCTGCTGGATACGCTGGGCAGCACCGTCAACGAAGTGCGACAGATGCTTTCTGCGCTGGCCAATGGCGATCTGGACCGGCGCATGCACGGCGAGTACCAAGGCGCCTTCGCCGCGATCCAGCGTGATGCCAACGCCACCGCCGGGCAGCTGGCGCGCATGGTCGGCCGCATCCAGCAGTGCTCCATCTCGATCAGTACCGCCGCCAGCGAGATCGCCGCCGGCAATGGCGCGCTGTCCGAACGCAGTGAGCGCCAGGCCGCGCACCTGCAGGAAACTGCGGCTTCGATGGAAGAGCTGACCGCCACGGTGCGCCAGAACGCTGCCCATGCGCGTCAGGCCAGTGAGCTGGCCGCCTCCACACAGAATGCCGCCGGTGACGGCAACACCGCCATGCAGCGGGTGGTCGACACCATGCAGGCGATCGAGGGCGCGTCAAAGCGCATCGGCGATATCACCGGCGTCATCGACGGCATCGCGTTCCAGACCAACATTCTGGCGCTGAACGCCGCGGTCGAGGCCGCCCGTGCCGGCGAGCAGGGCCGTGGCTTTGCGGTGGTGGCCAGCGAAGTACGCGTGCTGGCGCAGCGTTCCGCCGCAGCCGCGCAGGAAATCAAGAAACTGATCGACGAAGCCGGCCGCCAGGTGTGTGAAGGTGCGCAGCTGGTGGCCGATGCTGGCCAGCGCATGCGAGGCATCGTCGGTGGTGTCGAGAGCGTCAGCCACCTGATGCGGGAGATATCGGCCGCTTCGCAGGAACAGTCGATCGGCATCGAGCAGATCAACCAGACTGTCGTGCAGATGGATCAGGCCACGCAGCAGAACGCTGCACTGGTGGAGGAAGCCACCGCTGCCGCGCGCGAACTGCAGTCGCAGGCGGGGACACTGACCGAAGCGGTCTCGGTGTTCCGCCAGCAGGAAGCGCGTGAAGTCGCTCTGGTCGCCTGATCGGAACGTGCAACCGGATCGATTGGAGACGGCGCCCGCAGGGCGCCGTTCTTTTTATGTCCTCTGCGTGATGGATCACGGGAAGGGCACGTTCATGGGCGTCGCACGACGGCATCGATCCATCGGTAATGCCGGCCGCTGGCCGGCAACCACGGCATGCGCATTGCGCAGGCCTACGTCACACAGCCACGCATGGCGTGGGTCTACCGACAGCCAGCACCAGTTACCTCGCACGGACCATCATCGGTAGCCGCCAACCATGGACGGTAGCACTCCACGCGTGGCGTGGATCCACCGGTGCATTCCGGCCAATGCATTTTCCTGCGCCCAAAGAAAAACCCCGCTGCGTGAGCAGCGGGGTTTTGGGTGTAAACCCTGGCGATGACCTACTCTCGCATGGCTTGAGCCACACTACCATCGGCGCAGCTGCGTTTCACTTCCGAGTTCGGGATGGGATCGGGTGGTTCCACAGCGCTAATTTCACCAGGGAGGCTTTTGGAGAGTCGCACTCGTCCCTGTGGGACAAGGCGCCAGCCTCGCATAGTTCTTGTGACGTAGCGTGCACTTGGATGCTCTTACGACGCTGTCGTAAAGCCAAGGCAACTTGAGGTTATATGGTCAAGCCGCACGGATCATTAGTATCAGTTAGCTCAATACATTG
>NZ_JAPTFX010000043.1:0-32157 GCF_030985895.1 Stenotrophomonas sp. Sm6012
GTGGGCTGGGTCCGGTGGCGGGGGTATCCGCGCCATGGATGGCGCGGCTAAGCCTACAGGGACGTATTCACGGCGTCCCCCGGCACTCCCACCCGCACGCCCCAACGCATGAACCTGCCTTGGCGATCAGCCGCGAGGGGGCTGCGCCCGTTGGCAGGGAAACCTCAGTACCCCGCCGCCTGCCCATCCTTGCGGCTCTCCGACGCACCGTAGTAAACCCCGGTATCCGGATCACGCATGATCGCCTGGTACCCGCCATACGGGCCGTCGGCGAACACGATGCGATGCCCCTTGCGCATCAGCGCACGCACCGTTTCATACGGGAATCCGGTTTCCAGATTCACCTCACCACCGTCGGTCATCGCCGTGGCCTGCCCGGTCGGCTCGGTCGAGCCCTCGTGCTGGATGCGCGGCGCATCACCGGCTTCCTGCAGGTTCATGCCGAAGTCCACCAGGTTCATCACGATCTGCGCGTGGCCCTGCGGCTGCATCGCCCCGCCCATGACGCCGAAACTGGCGTACGGCTTGCCACCCTTGGTGATGAAAGCCGGGATGATGGTCTGGAACGGCCGCTTGCCCGGCGCGTAGCCGTTGGGATGGTTCTTCTGCAGCACGAACATCTCGCCGCGATCCTGCAGGATGAAGCCCAGCCCCGGCGGCGCCATGCCGCTGCCCATGCCGCGGTAGTTGGACTGGATCAGCGACACCATCATGCCGTCGGCGTCGGCCACGGTCATGTAGATGGTGTCGCCCTCTTCCAGCTGCTTCGGTGTGCCGGGCTGCACTTCCTTCAGCGCCTTGTCCATCGAGATCAGCGCGCGGCGCTGCGCGGCGTATTCCTTGGAGATCAGCTTCTGCACCGGCGCCGGCTGGAACGCCATGTCGGCGTAGAAGCGCGCACGGTCGGCGAAGGCCAGCTTCTTCGCTTCCACGAACAGGTGCACGTGTTCCGGTGATCCGAACGGAATCTTCGAGAAATCGTAGCCCTCCAGTACGTTGAGGATCTGCAGTGCCGCGATGCCCTGGCTGTTCGGCGGCAGTTCCCACACGTCGTAGCCGCGGTAGTTGCTGCTGACCGGCTCGACCCACTCGCCGTGGTGGTCGGTCATGTCCTGGTAACTGAGGTAACCGCCGTTGGCCTTGAAGTAGTCGCCGATGGTGCGGGCGATATCGCCCTTGTAGAAGGCATCGCGCCCGCCATCGGCGATCTTCTGCAGGGTGCTGGCCAGGTTCGGGTTCTTCCACATCTCGCCCTTGCGCGGGGCGTGGCCGTTGATCGTGAACTGCTCCTTGAAGCCCGGGTACTGCGACAGCTTGGGCACCGAGCGATTCCAGTAGTAGGCGATCACTTCGGCCACCGGATGTCCGTCGCGGGCGTAGCGGATCGCCGGCGCCAGGTTGTCGGCCATCGGCTTGCGGCCAAAGCGGTCGTGCAGCGCGAACCAGCCGTCGACTGCGCCGGGCACAGAGACCGGCAACGGGCCGGTGGCGGGGATGTCCTTCAGGCCACGGCGCTGGAACTCGGCCAGGGTCAGCGACTTCGGCGAGCGGCCCGAGCCGTTGTAGCCGTACAGCTTCTGCGTCTTCGGGTCCCAGACGATGGCGAACAGGTCGCCGCCGATGCCATTGCCGGTGGGCTCCATCAGGCCGAGTGCAGCGTTGGCGGCGATTGCCGCGTCCACCGCCGAGCCACCGCCCTTCATCACATCGAGTGCGATCTGGGTGGCCAACGGCTGCGATGTGGCCGCCATGGCATGGGGCGCGATCACTTCCGAACGGGTGGCGAAGGTGTGGCCGGTGATGCGGTCGGCGGCAGAGGACAGTGCGGGCACGGTGGCCAGCACGGCGGCGGCCAGCAGGGAACGGGCAAGACGTCGGGACACGGTCGGGTTCCGATGGAAGGGTGGTCCCCGATCTTCGCCGCTGCAGCCTTCACGCGGTATCGGGCAGAGGTCATGGGCGAAGGTCTTTGCTGGTGCGGACCAAGGTCCGCACCCACCAAGGCGAATACAACCCGGAATCCGCGCAAAAGCTGCCCTGAAAAGAGTGAATTCGGGTTCACCGAAACACTTTCAGCGGCAACCATCCTTGTGCCACAAGCGATTACGCCGGATGCAGCGGAAACCGATAAAAATTGTGTCGCAAGGGTTGACATCGCCAAAACGGCTGTGTTTCTCTCGATCACATGTTGCATCACAACACGCCACCGCGAACCCACATCGAAGCCGCCGACACCGGCGCCGCATCGCTGCGTTCGATTCTTGTGCTCGTACTTATTACCCAACCCACAGGTGCGGGACGAGCCAGCGTGTAAGCAACAAACACACCGGAACTCATCAAAAACCCGCACCCGCCCCGGTGCGGGTTTTTTCATTTCAGGACCTGGTTTCAGACGCAACCACCATGAACAACGCCACCTTCAAAACCAGGACCCGCACCACCACGACGCCTCGTGGTGGCTGTGCCTGTGCGATGCGCGGCACCTCCTCCACCGCTTTCCCCTGACCGGCCGGTACGTCACCTCGACGACCGGCCGTTCTTTTTTCTTCCCACCGCAAGGAACTTCCCCCATGAGCACCAACGACCTGCCCCAGACCAAGATCGCCGTCATCGGCTACGGCAGCCAGGGCCGCGCCCACGCACTGAACCTGCGCGAATCCGGCTTCGACGTGGTGGTAGGCCTGCGTCCGGGCGGCCCGACCGAGGTCAAGGCGCAGGCCGACGGCTTCACCGTGAAAGCGCCGGCCGAGGCGGTGAAGGATGCCGACCTGGTCGCCGTGCTGACCCCGGACATGGTGCAGAAGAAGCTCTACGACGACGTGTTGGCGCCGAACATGAAGCAGGGCGCAGTGCTGCTGTTCGCGCATGGCCTGAACGTTCACTTCGACATGATCAAGCCGCGCGAGGACCTGGACGTGGTGCTGGTCGCGCCGAAGGGCCCGGGCGCGCTGGTGCGCCGCGAGTATGAAATCGGCCGCGGCGTGCCGTGCATCTGGGCGGTCTACCAGGACAAGAGCGGCAAGGCCGCCGACTACGCCCTGGCCTATGCCGGTGGCCTGGGCGGCGCCCGCGCCAACCTGATCCAGACCACCTTCAAGGAAGAAACCGAAACCGATCTGTTCGGCGAACAGGCGGTGCTGTGCGGCGGCGCCTCGGCGCTGGTGCAGGCCGGTTTCGAGACCCTGGTCGAAGCCGGCTACCAGCCCGAGATCGCCTACTACGAAGTGCTGCACGAACTGAAGCTGATCGTCGACCTGTTCTATGAAGGCGGCATCTCGCGCATGCTGGAATTCATTTCCGAGACCGCGCAGTACGGCGACTACGTCAGCGGCCCGCGCGTGATCGACGCCGGTACCAAGGCGCGCATGAAGGAAGTGCTGAAGGACATCCAGGACGGCACCTTCACCAAGAACTGGGTAGCCGAGTACGAAGCGGGCCTGCCGAACTACAACAAGTTCAAGCAGGCCGACCTGGAGCACCCGATCGAAAAGGTGGGCAAGGAACTGCGCGCCAAGATGGTCTGGTTGCAAGGACAGGCCGCTTAACCGCGCGGCCCTCCCCCACCCGCTTTGCAAGGTTCCCCCATGAACTCTTCGACACACCGCAGCGCGCCGCCCAACGGCGCGCGCTGGCTGACCCAGGCGCTGGAAGCCGAAGGCGTCCGCACGCTGTTCGGCTATCCCGGCGGCACCATCATGCCGTTCTACGACGCGCTGGTGGACTCGTCGCTGAAGCACATCCTGGTACGCCACGAGCAGGGCGCTGCGCTGGCCGCCAATGGCTTCGCCCGCGCCAGCGGCCAGGTCGGCGTCTGCGTGGCCACCTCCGGCCCGGGCGCCTCCAACCTGGTCACCGGCATCGCCGATGCGATGCTGGATTCGGTGCCGATGGTCTGCATCACCGGCCAGGTCGGCACGCCGCTGCTGGGCACCGACGCCTTCCAGGAGCTGGATGTGTTCGGCCTGACCCTGCCGATCGTCAAGCACAGTTGGCTGGTGCGCAGTGTCGATGACCTGCCGCGCGTGGTCGCCGATGCCTTCCGCATCGCCCGCGAGGGCCGGCCCGGCCCGGTGCTGATCGACCTGCCCAAGGACGTGCAGCTGGCCGATGCCAGCCATCTGCCAGCGCACGCGCCGAGCAGCGTCGAGCCGCCGCCGGCCCCGGCCGAAGCGGCCATCGCCGAAGCCATCGCCGCACTGGCGGCCGCCGAAAAGCCGGTGGTCTACGCCGGTGGCGGCATCGCGCTGGGCGATGCGGTGCAGGACCTGCGTGACTTCGTCGAGGCCAGCGCCATCCCCACCGTGATGACGCTGCGTGGGCTGGGCGCCCTGCCGGCCAGCCATCCGCAGTCGCTGGGCATGCTGGGCATGCACGGCACCCGCGCGGCCAACATGGCGGTGCAGGAAAGCGATCTGCTGCTGGTGCTGGGCGCGCGCTTCGACGACCGCGCCACCGGCAAGCTGGCCGAGTTCGCGCCGTTCGCCCGCGTCGTCCACATCGACGCCGACGCCTACGAGATCTCCAAGCTGCGCAGTGCCGACGTCGCCGTGCCCGGCAATGTCGGCCATGCCATCCGCGCCCTGCGTGCGGCCTTCCCCTCCCCCAAGGCCCACCAGGACGCATGGCGCAGGCGCTGTGCGCAGCATCGTGATCGATTCGCCGCGCGCTACGACGCACCGGGCCAGCACATCTACGCCCCGGCCCTGCTGAAGCGCCTGAGCGAGCTGGCGCCGGCCGATGCGGTGATCGCCTGCGATGTCGGCCAGCACCAGATGTGGGTGGCACAGCACTGCCGCTTCAACCATCCGCGCAACCACCTCACCAGCGGTGCGCTGGGCACCATGGGCTTCGGCCTGCCGGCAGCGATGGGTGCGCAGTTCGCCTGCCCCGATCGCACCGTGGTGCTGGTGTCCGGCGACGGCAGCTTCATGATGAACGTGCAGGAGCTGGCCACCATCGCGCGTTGCCGGCTGCCGGTGAAGATCGTGCTGCTGGACAACAGTTCGCTGGGCATGGTGCGGCAGTGGCAGGAGCTGTTCTTCGCCGAGCGTTACAGCGAGATCGACCTGTCCGACAACCCGGACTTCGTGGCGCTGGCGCAGGTGTTCGGTATCGCCGCGACCCGCATCGATGCACGCGACGACGTCGAAGGCGGGCTGGCCGCGCTGCTGGCCGAGCCGGGCCCGGCCCTGCTGCACGTGGCCATCGATGCACGCGCCAACGTGTGGCCGCTGGTGCCGCCCAACACCGCCAACAGCACGATGCTGGAAAGCAATCCCGCCCACGCCCGCCAGGAGACCCCCAATGCACTACCGGCTTGACCTGGTGCTGCACCCGGCCGAAGGCGCGCTGCTGCGCGTGATCGGCATGGCCGAACGCCGTGGCTTCGCGCCGCGTGCGATCAGCGGCGCGCCGGTGGCGGCCGACGATGGCCGCTGGCACCTGCAGCTGGTGGTGGATGGCCAGCGCCCGGCGGAAACGCTGTGCCGGCAGATCGAGAAGATCTACGACTGCGTGTCCGTGCAGGTCACCGCCGTGGAAGGAGCATCCGTATGAACACCCGTACCGTAGCGACCACGGTGCCGGTACGGAGGCGACTTCTTCGCCGCCCGTGCCCGCATGCGGCGGTCGCCCGCACCCCGCTGGTGGCCCATGCCGGCCGCTGATGCCAGCCAGGAAAGCGATGTCGGCGACGTAAGCGTCGCCGACGTGCTGGCCGCGCAGGCCCGCCTGCGCCGCTTCCTGCCACCCACGCCGCTGCACCATGCAGAGCGCTTCGGTACCTGGCTGAAGCTGGAAAACCTGCAGCGCACCGGTTCCTACAAGGTACGCGGTGCATTGAATGCGTTGCTGGCCGGCCGTGAGCGCGGCGACACCCGGCCGGTGATCTGCGCCTCGGCCGGCAACCACGCCCAGGGCGTAGCCTGGGCCGCCTACCGCCTGGACGTGCCCGCCATCACCGTGATGCCGCACGGCGCTCCGGCAACCAAGATCGCCGGCGTCGCCCACTGGGGCGCCACCGTGCGCCAGCATGGCAACAGCTACGACGAGGCCTATGCCTTCGCGGTGGAACTGGCGCAGCGCCATGGCTACCGCTTCCTGTCCGCGTTCGACGATGCCGACGTGATCGCCGGCCAGGGGACGGTCGGCATCGAACTGGCCGCGCACGCACCGGATGTGGTGATCGTGCCGATCGGCGGTGGCGGCCTGGCCTCCGGCGTCGCGCTGGCACTGAAATCGCAGGGCGTTCGCGTGGTGGGTGCGCAGGTGGAGGGCGTCGATTCGATGGCGCGCGCGATCCGTGGCGACGTCCGCGAGATCGCTCCGGCCGCTTCGCTGGCCGATGGCGTACGGGTGAAGATCCCCGGCTTCCTGACCCGCCGCCTGTGCACCTCGCTGCTGGACGACGTGGTGATCGTGCGCGAGGCCGAACTACGCGAAACCCTGGTCCGGCTGGCGCTGGAAGAACACATCATCGCCGAGGGCGCCGGTGCGCTGGCGCTGGCCGCCGGCCGCCGCGTCGCCGGCCGGCGCAAGTGCGCGGTGGTCTCCGGCGGCAACATCGATGCCGGCGTCCTGGCCGGCCTGCTCACCGACATCCGACCGCGCCCGCCGCGCAAGCCACGGCGACGGCGCAGCGACACCAACCGCACACCACCGCGCTCGCCCGGCAAGGCCAGCGCCCCCGCATCCCCTGCCTCTTCCCCTTCCCCCCTGCAAGCCGTCGCACCCGCTGTCGAGGAGATTTCCCTGTGACCACCATTGAACGAATTACCACCCCGCGCATCCGCATCTTCGATACCACCCTGCGTGACGGCGAGCAGTCCCCCGGCTGCAGCATGAGCCCGCCGCAGAAGCTGGTGATGGCGCGTGCGCTGGACGAACTGGGCGTGGACATCATCGAGACCGGCTTCCCGGCCAGCTCGCAGTCCGACCGTGAGGCGATGGCCCTGATCGGCCGCGAACTGCGCCGCCCGAGCCTGAGCCTGGCGGTGCTGTCGCGCTGCCTGCAGGCCGACATCGAAACCTCGGCACGCGCACTGGAAGCGGCTGCCAACCCGCGCCTGCACGTGTTCCTGTCGACCAGCCCGCTGCACCGCGAGCACAAGCTGCGGATGACCCGCGAGCAGGTACTGGAATCGGTGCGCAAGCACGTATCACTGGCACGCTCGTACATCGACGATGTCGAATTCTCGGCCGAGGATGCCACCCGCACCGAGCTGGATTACCTGATTGAAGTTTCGCGCGTGGCCATCGCTGCCGGCGCCACCACCATCAACCTGCCCGACACCGTTGGCTTCACCACGCCGGAAGAGATCCGCGCGATGTTCCAGCAGGTCATCGCCGGCGTTGCCGACGTTCCCAATGCCGCCAACGTGATCTTCAGCGCGCATTGCCACAACGACCTGGGCCTGGCCGTGGCCAACTCGCTGGCTGCCATCGAAGGCGGTGCGCGCCAGGTCGAATGCACCGTCAATGGCATCGGCGAGCGCGCCGGCAACTGCTCGCTGGAAGAGATCGCGATGGTGCTGAAGGTGCGCCAGGCCTTCTACGAGCAGGACAGCGCGATCAACACCCCGCGCATCGTCGGCACTTCGCAGCTGCTGCAGCGCCTGGTCGGCATGCCGGTGCAGCGCAACAAGGCCATCGTCGGTGCCAACGCCTTCGCCCACGAATCGGGCATCCATCAGCACGGCATGCTGCGCCATCGCGGCACCTACGAAATCATGCGCCCGGAAGATGTGGGCTGGGAAGACTCGCAGATGGTGCTGGGCCGCCACAGTGGCCGCGCCGCCGTCGAAGCGCGCCTGCGTGCGCTGGGCTTCTGGCTGGACGAAGACGAACTGAAGCTGGTGTTCGAGCAGTTCAAGGGCCTGTGCGAGCAGCAGCGCGTGGTCACCGATGCCGACCTGCAGACGCTGATGCAGGGCGGCTCCAACGCGCAGGGCTATCGCCTGGCGTCGATGACCATCAGTGACGTCGGCAGCCGCGCCAACGCGCTGGTCGAACTGTCCGACCCCGATGGCAACCGCGTGGCCGAGACCGCGCAGGGCGACGGCCCGGTCGATGCGCTGTTCGGCGCGCTGTCGGCGGCCACCGGCGTGCAGCTGATGCTGGACAGCTACCACGTGCACAGCGTCGGCATCGGCGCCGATGCACGTGGCGAAGCCAACCTGAGCGTGCGCCACGAGGGCGTGGAGTACGACGGCACCGGCACCAGCAAGGACATCATCGAAGCCTCCGCGCTGGCCTGGCTGGATGTTGCCAACCGCCTGCTGCGCCAGCGCCAGGCCGCCGCCCACAGCAGCACCGACGTTGCCACCCCCGCCACCGCCTGAGGAACCCGACATGAGCGCCTTCGACACCACTGCGCTGCCTGCAGGGCAGCACTGGAACGCCCAGGACTATGCGATCGACGCCGGCTTCGTGCCGCTGCTCGGCGGCGCGGTGGCGCGCCTGCTCGACCCGCGCGCCGGTGAACGCATCCTCGACCTGGGCTGTGGCGATGGCGTGCTCAGCACCGAACTGGCCCTCAGCGGCGCACGCATCCACGGCGTGGACGCGTCGCCGGAACTGGTGATCGCGGCGCGTGCGCGCGGTGTCGATGCGCAGGTGATGGACGGCCATGCGCTGTCGTTCGACAGCGAGTTCGACGCCGTGTTCAGCAATGCCGCCCTGCATTGGATGGGCACGACTGACCGCGTGCTGGAAGGCGTGCGCCGCGCGCTGCGCCCCGGCGGTCGCTTCGTCGCCGAATTCGGCGGCCACGGCAACGTCGCCACCATCATCGCCGCGGTGCAGGCCGCGCGCGTGGCACATGGCCACGGTGCCAGCGCCTTCCAGTGGTATTTCCCCAGCGCCGACGCCTACGCCGACCGCCTGCGCCAGCATGGCTTCCAGGTGCAGCTGATCGAGTGCACGCCGCGCCCGACTGCGCTGCCAACCGGGATCGCCGGCTGGTTGCGGGTATTCGCTGCACCGCTGCTGGACGATCTGCCCGCCGAGGCCCGCGCCACCGTGCGCGAGGCCGCCACCGCGTTGCTGGCCGATCTGCCGCGCAACGCCGCCGGCCAGCCGTTGGCCGACTACGTGCGGCTGCGGGTACTCGCCCGTCGCCGCTGACATGATCCGTTCGTTATCTTTCCCGATGTCCGCACCTTCGTACTTCTGCCAGGCACACGCATGACTTCCGCACCCCGCACCCTGTACGACAAACTGTGGGACGCCCACGTGGTGGTTCCCGAATCCGACAGCGCGCCCGCCGTGCTGTACATCGACCTGCACCTGATCCACGAGGTGACATCACCGCAGGCGTTCACCGAGCTGCGCGAGCGCGGCCTGTCGCCGCGCCGGCCGGACCGCACCAAGGCGACGATGGACCATTCCACGCCAACCCTGCCGGCCGCCGCCGACGGCACCCTGCCCTACGCCAGTGCCGCCTCCGAGGCGCAGGTCGCCACGCTGGCACGCAACTGCGCCGAGCACGGCATCGAGCTGTTCGACATGGCCTCGGACAACCGCGGCATCGTCCACGTGATCGCCCCGGAACAAGGCTTCACCCAGCCTGGCATGACCATCGTCTGCGGTGACAGCCACACCTCCACCCACGGTGCGTTCGGTTCGCTGGCGTTCGGCATCGGCACCAGTGAAGTCGGCCATGTGCTGGCCACGCAGTGCCTGTTGCAGCGCAAGGCCAAGACCTTTGCGATCACCGTGGACGGCCCGCTGGCACCCGGCGTTGGTGCCAAGGACGTGGTCCTGCACATCATCGGCGTGATCGGCGTCAACGGTGGTACCGGCCACGTCATCGAGTTCCGTGGCAGCACCATCGAAGCGATGGACATGGAACAGCGCATGACCCTGTGCAACATGTCGATCGAGGCCGGCGCGCGTGCCGGCATGGTCGCCCCGGACCAGGTCACCTTCGACTTCGTCGCCAAAACCCCGCGCGGCCCCAAAGGCACCGACTTCGACGCCGCCGTGGCGCGCTGGCAGCAGCTGCGCAGCGATGACGGCGCACGCTTCGACAGCGAAGTGCACATCGACGCCGCCGATATCCGCCCGACCCTGACCTGGGGCACTCATCCGGGTACTGCCATCGCGGTGGATGCGCCGATTCCGGCCGCCAACGATGCCGCCGCGCAGAAGGGCCTGGACTACATGCACTTCCAGGCCGGCAAGGCGCTGGCGGGTACTCCGGTGGACGTGGTGTTCGTTGGTTCGTGCACCAATGGCCGCCTGAGCGACATGCGCGAAGTGGCGCAGGTGCTGCGTGGCCGCCACGTTGCCGACGGCGTGCGCATGCTGGTGGTGCCGGGCTCGGAAATCGTCAAGCGCGAGGCCGAGGCCGAAGGCATCCATGAGATCGTGCGCGCGGCCGGTGCCGAGTGGCGCGAGCCGGGCTGCTCGATGTGCATCGCCATGAACGGAGACCTGGTCGCCCCGGGCCAGCTGGCCGTGAGCACCAGCAACCGCAACTTCGAGGGCCGCCAGGGCCCAGGTTCACGCACCCTGCTGGCGTCGCCGATGAGCGCGGCATGGGCGGCGGTGAAAGGCCAGGTGGCCGATACCCGCGAACTGTTCGCACAGGAGGTCGCGTGATGGCCGGTTTCCGTACCCTGAGCTCGGCCAGCGTGGTGCTGCGCCAGACCAATATCGACACCGACCAGATCATTCCGGCGCGGTTCCTGTCCACCACCGAACGTGCCGGCCTGGGTCGCAATGCGTTCAATGACTGGCGCTGGCAGGCCGACGGTTCGCCGGTGGCCGACTTCGCCTTCAACCAGCCGCACAACGCCGGCCGCAGCATCCTGCTGGCGGGCCGCAACTTCGGCTGCGGTTCCTCGCGCGAGCATGCACCGTGGGCGCTGACCGACCTCGGCCTGCGCGCCATCGTCAGCAGCGAGATCGCCGACATCTTCCGCGGCAACTCGCTGAAGAACGGCCTGCTGCCGATCGTGCTGGACGAGGCCGACGTGCAGGCGCTGATGCAGCGTCCGGACGATGAATTGACCATCGATGTGGCCACGCGCGAACTGCGCACCCCGGATGGCCGCGTCTATTCCTTCCCGCTGGATGGCTTCTCGCAGACCTGCCTGCTGGAAGGTGTCGACCAGTTGGGGTATCTGTTGGGCCGCGTCCCTGAAATCGAACGTTACGAGAGTGAGCATGCACGCTGAGATTGTTGTCCTGCCCGGTGATGGCATCGGCCCGGAAGTGGCCGCCGCGGCAGTTGCCGTCCTGAAGGCCGTCGCCGAACGCTTCAATCACACCTTTGCTTTCAGCGAACACGATATCGGTGGCATCGCCATCGATCGTCACGGCGAGCCGCTGCCGGCCGAAACCCTGGCAGCTTGCCAGGCCGCCAATGCAGTGCTGCTGGGCGCCGTGGGGGGCCCGAAGTGGTCCGACCCGAATGCCAAGGTACGCCCGGAACAGGGCCTGCTGGCGATCCGCAAGGCGCTGGGCCTGTATGCCAACCTGCGCCCGGTGCGCACCCACGAGGCCGCGCTGCACGCCTCGCCGATCAAGGCCGAGCTGCTGCAGGGCGTGGACTTCGTGGTGGTGCGCGAACTGACCGGCGGCATCTACTTCGGTGACAAGACCCGCGACGCCGACAGCGCCAGCGACCTGTGCCGCTACACCGTGGCCGAGATCGAGCGCGTGCTGCGCAGCGCCTTCCGCCTGGCGCAACAGCGCCGTGGCAAGGTCACCTCGGTGGACAAGGCCAACGTGCTGGAAACCTCGCGCCTGTGGCGTGACGTGGCCGCACGCATCGGCCGGGAAGAATTCCCGGACGTGGCACTGGAACACCAGCTGGTTGATTCGATGGCCATGCACCTGCTGGCCAAGCCGCGCGAGTACGACGTGATCGTCACCGAGAACATGTTCGGCGACATCCTCACCGATGAGGCCTCGATGCTGGCCGGCTCGCTGGGCCTGCTGCCGTCGGCGTCGCTGGGCGAACCGGGCGCGGTCGGCATCTACGAGCCGATCCATGGCTCGGCCCCGGACATCGCCGGCAAGGGCATTGCCAACCCGTACGCGACGATCTTCAGCGCAGCGATGCTGTTGCGCCATTCGTTGGGATTGGAAGCCGAGGCTGCGGCGGTGGAAGCCGCAGTACATGCCGTGCTGGACGACGGCGTGTTCACCGCCGACCTGGCCGCCAAGGGCCAGGCGGTGAGTACCGCCGCCGCGACGGATGCGGTGCTGGCGAAGCTGGGCTGACCTGTCCTGCAACTCCTGTAGAGTCGAGCATGGCTTGACTCTACAGGTACGCCGCAGCCACGCCCTGCGTGGCTGCTCTACTTGGTGGTGTACCCACCATTGACCAGGATGGTCTGCCCGGTCATCCACCAGCCATCGGTGACCAGGAAGCGGATCCACGGCACGATGTCGGCGATGTCGGTCAGGCCGGTACGGGTGAATGCCGACAGCGCCGCCGCGGTCTTGTGGTACGCCTGCGCATCGGCACTCTCAGCCGGATAGAAGAACGGCGTGTCCATCGGACCGGGGCCGATCGCGGTCACCGAGATGCCACGCTCACCGAACTCCTTCGACGCCGCGCGGGTGAAGTGTTCCACCGGCGCCTTGGTGCCGGCATAGCTGGAATAGAACGGCGTGAACGCACCCAGCAGCGACGTGACCAAAGTGCAGATGCGGCCGCCATCATTGACGTGGCGACCGGCCTCCCTGAGGAAGAAGAAGGCGGCCTTGGCATTGACCGCGCTCATCTCGTCGTACTCCGCTTCGCTGATCTCCAGCAGCGGCTTTTTCAGCACCTTGCCGACCGTGTTGATGGCAATGTCGGGACGGCCCACTGCCGCCACCGCATCGGCGAACAAGCGCTCCATCGCCGCGGCCGAGGTCAGGTCTCCCTGCAGGGCGACGGCCTTGCTGCCAGCGGCCTGCACGGCGGCAACCGTCGCTTCGGCGTCGGCCTGGGTGGCGGCGCTGTTGTAATGGATGACGATGGCCCTGGCCCCTTGCGCAGCAAAGTCGCGGGCCAGCAGGCCGCCCAGGTTCTTGGCGCCACCGGCAATCAGCACGGTCTTGCCCTTGAGGGAATGGTCGGACATGGCGTTGGTCTCGGGAGGGGGCTGCCCGGGGTGGCAACCCTGCCCTGACGACGATATCGTGCAGAAAACGCGGATAAAGCCCGCCACATTGACTTAACTTTCCAGAGCCAGCGAACAATGGACCGGATCGATCGCTTCCGCATCTTCACCCGGGTCGTGGAGTGCGCCAGCTTCACACGCGCCGCCGACCAGCTCGGGCTGCCCCGTTCGACGGTGTCAGCGGCCATCGCGGAACTTGAACAGCGGCTCGGCACCCGCCTGCTGCAGCGTTCGACCCGCAGGGTCTCCACCACCCACGATGGCGACGTGTTCCATGCCCGTTGCCTGCGCCTGATTGCCGAGGTCGAGGACGCCGAGTCACTGTTCCGCCAGGACGACGCACAGCCGGTGGGACTGCTGAAGATCGACGTGCCCAGCCGCATCGGCCGCCGCATCCTCGCCCCGGCCCTGCCCGACTTCTTCGCACGCTACCCGCAGGTGGAGCTGGACCTGGGCATGACCGACCGTGCGGTGAACCTGATCGAAGATGGCTGCGATGCCGTACTCCGCGTCGGCCAGCTGAGCGACTCCAGCCTGGTGGCCCGCACCCTGGGCCAGCTCGACTTCGTCAACGTTGCCGCACCGGCCTATCTGCGCGAGCACGGCGAGCCGCAGCATCCTGCCGACCTGCAGCAGCACCGCGCGGTGAACTACGCTTCGCCGACCACGGCGCGGGTGGAAGCGTGGGAGTGGCAGGACGGCAACCAGCTGCGCACGCTACCGATGCCAGGCTGGGTGCGGGTGAACAGCGCCGAAGCGTCGATTGCCTGCTGCGTGGCTGGGCTCGGGCTGCTGCAGATTCCGCGCTACGACGTGCAGGCTGAACTGCAATCAGGCGCATTGGTGGAAGTGCTGCCGCAGCACGTTGCGCAGCCACTGCCGGTGACCCTGCTGCAGCCGCACCGGCAGCATCGCGCGCAACGTGTGCAGGTCTTCATCGAGTGGCTGTTGCCGGTGCTGCGGGCGGGGCTGCAGTTGCAGTAGATCCACGCCATGCGCGGATGCATGCGTCAGTGCCAACCAAGGTTGGCACCTACCCGGGCAAATACCCGCTGCGGTAGATCCACGCCATGCGTGGATGCATGCGTCAGTGCCAACCAAGGTTGGCACCTGCCAGAGGCCAAGGCCGGGAAAACCCGGGGCATCACGCCCCGGATTCGTCTGCCTTTACCCGGAACCAGGCCGCGTACAGCGCCGGCAGGAACACCAGGGTCAGCACCGTACCCACGATCAGGCCACCCATGATCGAGATCGCCATCGAGCCATAGAATGCGCTGCGCGACAGCGGAATCATCGCCAGCACGGCAGCCAGCGCGGTCAGCACGATCGGACGGAAGCGGCGCACCGTGGCATCGATGATCGAATGCCAGCGGTCATGGCCGGCGTCGATGTCCTGCTGGATCTGGTCGATCAGGATCACCGAATTGCGCATGATCATGCCGGCCAGTGCGATCGTGCCCAGCAGTGCCACGAAGCCGAACGGCGCGCGGAACAGCAGCAGGAACAGGGTTGCACCGATGATGCCCAGCGGCGCGGTCACCAGCACCATCGCTGCGCGCGAGAAGCTGCGCAGCTGCAGCATCAGCAACGTCGCCACCACCACCAGGAACAGCGGCATGCCGGCCTTGATCGAGTTCTGGCCGCGGGCCGAATCCTCCACCGTACCGCCGGTTTCCAGCAGGTACCCGCTGGGCAGTTCGGCACGGATGCCATCCAGCGTCGGCAGGATCTGGTGCACCACGTCCAGCGGCTGCATGCCATCACTGATGTCGGCGCGCACAGTCACCGTCGGCAGTCGGTTGCGGTGCCAGATGATGCCGTCCTCGAAGCCGTACTCCATCGTCGCCACCTGCGACAGGGTGATGCTGCCGCCGTTGGCGGTCGGCATCGACAGGCTCGACAGCAGTTCCAGCTGGTTGCGCTCATCGGCCGGGCCGCGCAGCAGCATCTCGATCTGGCGGTTGCCTTCGCGGTACACGCTCACCGATTGCCCGGCCAGTGAACTGGACAGGAACTGGCTGACCTGGGCACTGCTCACGCCCAGCGCGCGGGCACGCTCCTGGTCGATCACCAGCCGCACCACCTTGCTCGGCTCGCTCCAGTCCAGGTTGACGTTCATCACGTGCGGGTTCTCACGCACCTTGGCCTCGACCTGGCGCGCGATCGCCTGCACCCTCTCGATGTGCTCGCCGGAAATGCGCATCTGCACCGGGTAGCCGACCGGCGGGCCGTTCTCCAGGCGGGTCACGCGCATCTGCACATCCGGGAACTTCGGGATCACCTCGTGCAGCAGCCAGTCGCGGGTGCTTTCGCGCGACTTGATGTCCTTGGCCAGCACCACGAACTGGGCGAAGTTGGTCGCCGGCAGCTGCTGGTCCAGCGGCAGGTAGAAGCGCGGCGAACCGGTGCCGACATAGGACACATAGTTGGCGATGCCGTCGCGGCTGGACAGCAGCTTTTCCAGCTTCTCGGCCTGGGCCTGGGTCGAGCGCAGCGACGCGCCCTCGGCCAGCTCGATGTCCACCATCAGCTCCGGCCGGGTCGAATCCGGGAAGAACTGCTGCGGCACGAAGCGGAACATCATCAGCGAGAACACGAACAGGGCGATGGTCGCGGCGATCACCCACCAGCGACGGCGCAGGCAGGCGTCCAGGAAGCGACGGAAGCTGCGGTAGAACGGGCGCTGGTACGGGTCATGGTCGTGCCCGTGCTGCGGCGGTGCGATCAGGTTGGCCAGCGCCGGGTAGCGGTCGGCCCACTGCTGGCGCCTGGCATGCCAGCGCGCGGACAGGCTGCCCGGCTTCGGCGGCTGCGGATTGAACAGGTCCGGCAGCATCTTGTCGCCCAGGTACGGAATGAACAGCACCGCTGCGATCCACGACACCACCAGCGCGATGGTCACCACCTGGAACAGCGAGCGGGTGTACTCACCGGTGCTCGATGCCGCCGTGGCGATCGGCAGGAAGCCGGCCGCGGTGATCAGGGTACCGGTCAGCATCGGGAACGCGGTCGACTCCCAGGCAAAACTGGCCGCACGCAGGCGGTCGTAGCCCTGCTCCATCTTGGTGGCCATCATCTCCACCGCGATGATCGCATCGTCCACCAGCAGGCCCAGCGCCAGCACCAGCGCGCCCAGCGAAATCTTGTGCAGGCCGATGTCGAAGTAGTGCATGACGAAGAAGGTCATCGCCAGCACCAGCGGAATGGTCACGCCCACCACCAGGCCGGTACGCAGGCCCAGCGAGAAGAAGCTGACCAGCAGCACGATCGCCACCGCCTCGGTCAGCACCTGCACGAACTCGCCCACCGACTCCTCCACCGACTGCGGCTGGTCGGACACCTTGCGCAACTGCATGCCGGCCGGCAGGGTCTTCTGCAGGCGCTCGAACTCGGCATCGAGGTTGGCACCGAGCTTGAGGATGTCACCGCCGTCCTTCATCGCCACCGCCAGGCCGATCGCTTCTTCGCCCATGAAGCGCATCTTCGGCGACGCCGGGTCGGCAAAGCCACGCTTCACCTCGGCGATGTCACCCAGGTGCACGGTCCGGTCGCCGGCCCGGATCGGGAACTGGCGGATCGCCTCGATATCGTTGAACTGGCCGGTCACGCGCAGCTGCACGCGATCGGTGGCGGTCTCGAAGAAGCTGGTAGCGGTGATCGCGTTCTGGTCGGCCAATGCCTGCTGCACCTGCTGCATCGACACGCCCAGCGTGGCCAGGCGGGTATTGGACAGCTCGATCCACACCTTCTCGTCCTGCAGGCCGACCAGGTCGATCTTGCCGACGTCGGGCACGCGTTGCAGTTCCAGCTGGATGCGGTCGGCGTAGTCACGCATCACGGCGTAGTCGAAGCCCTTGCCGGTCAGCGCGTAGATGTTGCCGTAGGTGTCGCCGAACTCATCGTTGAAGAACGGGCCGACGATCTCGCGCGGCAGCGTCGCCCGGATGTCGCCCACACGCTTGCGCACCTGGTACCACAGGTCCGGAATCTGCCGGGAACGCAGGCTGTCGCGGGCCATGAAGATCACCTGCGATTCGCCCGGGCGCGAGTACGAGCGGATGAACTCGTACTCGCCGGTGTTCATCAGCGCCTTCTCGATCGGCTCGGTCACCTGCCGCGAAACCTGCTCGGCGGTGGCGCCCGGCCACAGCGTGCGCACCACCATCGCCTTGAAGGTGAACGGCGGATCCTCGGACTGGCCCAGGTGCTTGTACGACCACGCGCCGATCAGCGCGAAGGCGAGCATCGCAAACAGCACCAGTGGACGGTTGGCCAGCGCCCACTCGGAAAGATTGAAGCGGCGCACCGGCTTACTCCTTGGCCTTGGCGGCGGCGGCCGGCGTGGCCGGCTTCAGCACCGGGCGGTTCTGCCGGTCCACCGCGATCACCGGCTGGCCGGCACGCAGCAGATGGCCACCGGCGGCGACCACCCAGTCGCCTGCGCCGACGCCCGTGAGCACCGGCACCGTCTCGCTGCCATAGGCACCGGTGGTGACCGCCGCAGCCTTCAGCGTGCTGTTGGCCGGATCGACCACCCACACGCTGGCGGCACCGTTGGCACCGCGTTGCAGCGCACCCAGCGGCAGCTGCAGGGTGCCGTGGCGGCCGGCGCTGCTGTAGACACGTGCGCTCTGGCCCAGTTCGACATCGGCCAGTGCGTCGGCCGCCAGGCTGACCCGGGTCGCATAGGTGCGTGCTTGCGGATCGGCGGCGGCGGCAATCTCGCGGATCGTGCCCGGCAGGCGCTGGCCCGGGCGGTTCCACAACTCCACCTCCACCGGCTGGCCGACCGCGTAATCGCGGATGGTGGCTTCAGGCAGGTCGATCAGCACTTCGCGGCCACCGTCGGCGGCCAGGTTGAAGATGGTCTGGCCGGCCGACACCACCTGCCCGGCTTCGGCCTCGCGGCTGGCGACCACGCCGTCGGCCGGTGCACGCAGCTGCGCGTAGTCGGCCTGGTTGCGCAGCACATCGAGGTTGGCACGCGCCGCATTGGCCTGGCCCTGCGCCGCCTTGAACGCGGCAGACTGCTGGTCCAGCTGCGAGCGGCTGACCAGCTGCTGGTCGGCCAGCACCTGATAGCGCTTGAGGTCGTCGCGGGCGCGCACCAGGTCGGCTTCGGCCGCGGCCAGCTGGGCCTGCGAAGCGCGGGCCTGCAGCGCGAAGTCGGCCACGTCCAGCTCGGCCAGCACGTCGCCCTTCTTCACCCGCTGGCCGGCATCGACGTGGCGCTTGACCAGGTTACCGCCGACGCGAAACGACAGCGGGCTTTCCTGGCGGGCACGCACCGTGCCCGGGAACGCCGCCGGCGCCTGCCCGGCCTGCTCGCCAGGGTGAACCACCAGCACCGGCACGGCCGCCTGCGGCGCCTGTTCCTGTCCCGAACAGGCTGCCAGCGCAGCCACCCACACCATACCGCCCATCCAGCGCACGATCTTCATCGGTCAACGTCCTGAAAACGCAGGGTCCAACAAGGGGGGAGCCGCGACTGCCGGCCCAATTTAATAAACCGGTCGGTATAGTATAAATATCGAACCGCTTGGTCTAGTATTGTTGCGATGAGTTCTCCCACTTCCCGCAAGCCGTCGGCCAAGCCCGCTGCCAAGGCCGCCGGACCCGGGCGCCCCAAGGATCTCGGCAAGCGCGCGGCGATCCTTGAAGCAGCCAAGGCACTGTTCATCGAACAGGGCTATACCGGCGTGAGCATGGACGCCATCGCTGCTCAGGCCGGCGTCTCGAAGCTGACCGTGTACAGCCATTTCGGCGACAAGGAGACCCTGTTCTCCGAGGCCGTGCAGTCCAAATGCATTGAAATGCTGCCCGACGCCCTGTTCGTGGCCGACGCGGACGGCCCGCTGCGAGACCAGCTGATCGGCATCGGCCTGGCCTTCTTCGAGCTGATCACCTCCGATGCGGCGATCTCGATCCAGCGCATGATGATGGCCCCGGAAACCGATGAACGCCTGCGCGAGCTGTTCTGGCAGGCCGGCCCGGAACGTACCTGCGCGGCCCTGGCCGACTTCCTGCGCGCGCGCGGCGAACGCGGCGAGCTGGAGATTGCCGATTACTACCTCGCCGGCCAGCAGTTCCTGACCCTGGTGAAGGGCGAAGTGCACATGCATATGATGTGCGGCATGCCACTGTCACCGGTGGAGTGCGACCCTCTCACCCACGTGACCGCCAGCATCGACTTCTTCCTGCGCGCCTATGCGCCGCGAGGGGCCGGGACGGCCGGATAACCAAAACTGAACGAACCGGAGGTCGCGATGACTTCCGGCACTGCGACCCCGGCCACCCGGCAGCTGATGCTCTGGGCGCGCCGCCGGCCTCCGGCACCGGTAAAATGGCCGGCCCACTGCGCTGGATTTGAACCTCATGACGATTGATTACGCCCACGCCCGCGAACTGATGGTGGAACAGCAGATCCGTCCCTGGGACGTGCTGGACATCAAGGTGCTCGACGTCCTCGCCCGCCTGCCGCGCGAGGCCTTTGTCGCCGACGCGCACCGGGCGCTGGCCTACGCCGACGTCGAACTGCCGATCGGCCATGGCCAGAAGATGATGAAGCCGGTCATCGAGGGCCGTACCCTGCAGGCACTGGACCTGCAGCCGGGTGACGAAGTGCTGGAGATCGGCACCGGCAGCGGCTTCCTGGCTGCCTGCATCGGCGCGCTGGCACGCGACGTGCTGAGCCTGGAGATCGACCCGGACCTGGCTGCCGCCGCACGCGCCCGCCTGGACGCGTCCGGCCTGGGCACCAATGTCCGTGTCGAAGTGGCCGACGCCCTGTCCTGGCAGACCGAACGCCGCTTTGACGTGATCTGTGTCACTGGTGCGGTCGACGTGGTGCCGTCACAGTTCGCCTCGTGGCTGCGTCCGGGTGGCCGCCTGTTCGTGATCCAGGGCCGCTCGCCGGCGATGGAGGCCCTGCTGGTCAAGGCCGACGGCAGCACCGAATCGCTGTTCGAAACCGATATCGATTACCTGCGCGGTGCCGCCCCGGCACCCCAGTTCCACCTCTGAGTCCAAGGAAGCCGCAATGATCCGCCGATCCCTCGCTGTTGCGCTGGCCACTGCCCTGCTGCCGTTGTCCGCCCATGCCGCCGACCTGCTGCAGGTCTACGAGATGGCGCGCAATGGCGATCCGCAGCTGTCCGCCGCCGAATCGACCCGGCTGGTCGACAAGGAAGGCGCCGTGCAGGCGCGCGCCGCCCTGCTGCCGCAGATCAATGGCCAGGCCACGCTGAACCGCACGCGCAGTGAGCCGAACGCCGATGTCAATTCGGGCTCGTTCACCAACAAGCGTCGCAACTACACGATCGACGGCAGCCAGACGCTGTTCAACTGGACCCAGATCAACAACCTGCGCTCGCAGCGCGAGCTGAGCAAGGCGGCGGACTTCACCCTCGATTCGGCCAACGACAGCCTGATCGTGCGCACCTCGGCGGCCTACTTCAACGTGCTGGTGGCGATCGAATCGCTGAACGCCGCACAGACCAATGAAGCGGCCGCGAAGAAGCAGTTCGACTTCGCCGACAAGCGCCTGGAAGTGGGCCTGGCGCCGATCACCGACGTGCACGAAGCACGCGCCCAGTACGACCAGGCGCGCGCCAACACCATCGTTGCGCAGAACACCCTGGCCGATAACTACCAGGCCCTGACCGAACTGACCGGCCAGCCGGTGGTCAACCTGCGCGGCCTGCCGGCCGACTTCCGCCCGGAAGTGCCGGCCAACCGCGGCAACATCGACGAGCTGGTGCACCAGGCGACCAACCAGAATCCGGCGCTGAAGGCGCAGGAACTGAAGGTCAGTGCCGCCGAGGCTGGCGTGCAGGCCGCCCGCGGTGGCCATTACCCGACCCTGTCGCTGGGCGGCAGCTGGGGCAAGAGCGCGACCTGGGGTGACAGCACCGGTTCCGGCTCGCTGTCGCCCGATGCGCGCACCAACAGCATCGGCCTGACCCTGAGCGTGCCGATCTTCGCCGGCGGTGCCACCCAGTCCGGCGTGCGCCAGGCGCTGGCCCAGCGTGACATCGCCCAGGACGGTTACGAGCAGCAGAAGCGCGCGCTGGACCGCAACACCCGCAATGCCTACCAGACCCTGGTGCAGGGCATCAGCGAAGTGGAAGCGCGCCGCCTGGCGGTGGTCTCGGCACAGAGTGCGTACGACGCCTCGCAGGTTGGCCTGGAAGTCGGTACCCGTACCGTGCTGGACGTGATCCAGAACCAGCGCATCCTGTTCTCCGCGCAGCTGGATTACGCCAATGCGCGTTACACCTTCCTGCAGAACCGCCTGCTGCTGAGCCAGTCGCTGGGCGCACTGGATGTGGCCGAGCTGCAGGACGTCAACCGCCTGCTGACCCAGGACGCGGGCAACCCGGCAACGACCACGCACTGAGCCGTCGCCTTGCCGGCAATGAAGAAGCCACCCGCGAGGGTGGCTTTTTTGTGGGCGAGGCAGACAGAAACTTCCCTGCATTGAGCGCCTCCCTGCCGTCAGCCGGGCCAGGCACGCATCCGCTCCACCGCAGCCAGCAGGCACAGCGCGGCGGCCAGGGGGGCCAGCACCGGCACGGCGCGCGGCAGCGGAACCTGCGCGCGCAGGACAGCCACGCACAGCGCCGCCATCACCAGCAGGGTTGCCGGGCCAGGCAGCACCGGCAATGTGCCCATCGGCATCGCCAGCGCCAACAGCGCCGCCGACAGCACCACGACGACCCGCATCATCGGTGCGGTAGATCCGGGTGCTGCATCGCGCGCGGCAGTCCACAGCTGCGCTGCCAACCGCGCCGCCACCCGCAGCAGCACCAGCAGCAACGCCGCCAACCCGGCCGCCCCGGCCAGCGGCAGCAGCGGCATCATCCACTGCAGTTGTGGATGCTGCCGCAACGCCATCGACAGCGGTCGCGTACTGGCCAATGCCGGGAACTCGACCAGGCCGGCCTGCAACGCAGCCAGCGCGATCAGCAGCAGCATCGCCAGCAGCAGCACGCCCGCAAGCAGCAGCGTCTGTCGCGCGCGCGCCTGGCCGCACATGCCCGGAAATCCCAGCACCAGGCCGGCGCAGGCGAACACGCCAAGCAGCGGCACGCTCGCCGCCAATACCCCGCCTGGCCCGAAGCGATAGGGCGCCGTGGCTTCCGGCAACCACGGAATCCAGAGCGCGTAATGCACGTGGCGGGCTGCCAGCGCCAGCAACAGCAGGCCGGTACCCAGTTTCACCGTCAACAGCGCACAGGCCACCAGTGCAGCGCGCCTCGGTGGCAACAACACGGTCACGCCCAGCAGAAGCAGGCCGAGGGTGGCCGTGAGCGCGACCGGCATCGCGTTGCCGGCCTCGATGCCAGCGCTGGCCAGCAGTGCATGCACATGACTGGCCATGGATTGCGCCACGCCAGCGCTGGTCGCCACCAGCTCCACCAGCAGCGCGCCGCCGAGCAGGCCGGCCGGGGCGCTGCCCCAGCGGGCCTGCAGCAGACCATGCAGGCCGTGGGCCGCCGGCAGCTGCTGGCCCAGGATGCGCAGGCAGTACAGCAGCGGCCCTGTGCCCAGCGCAGCCAGCAACAGGCTCAACACGATGGCGGGGCCTGCCTGGGCGGCAGTGTGCTGCCCCACCAGCGCGATCACGCTGCCACCCAGCATCAGGGTCAGGGCCACCACCGCAAGATGATCCATGCCCGGCCCTGCATCGCGCATGCCGCCCGGGCCACTGTCGCTATCCATCGCAAGGTTCCTTGATGCCCGCCCAAGCGCGTTCGACAGCAGGCTGGCACCCTGCGGCGAAGGGCGGTATCAGAATCCGTGGCGTGCACGCCGCAGTGTGACCGCTGGCACGCAGGTAGACCGCCCCCCGGTCCTGCAACGACAGGAATCTGGCCGCTAAGCAGAATTGATGCAGTCGATCACGTCATTCGATCCGCAGTACGTGGATCGAATCCCCTGCGACCTCAGCTGCGCGGCGGAGGCAGGTGGGGCGCCACCAATGCCAGCGTACGCTGCAACGCGCCGCGACCGTTGCTGACCAGGGTGCACCCGGCGCGCGCCATGTCCTCGCGTGCGCGTGCGTCTTCAAGCAGGTGCTGCAGCAGATCGCCAACCGCCTGCACGTCCTCGCCGACCAGCAAGGCGCCGGCCTCACGCATGCGTCGCGAGATCTCGGAGAAGTTGTGCAGGTGTGGACCGGTCACCGCGGCGGTACCCATCGCCGCCGGTTCCAGCAGGTTGTGGCCACCGATCGATTGCAGGCTGCCGCCGACGAACGCCACCTGCGCACAGGCATAGAACGGCATCAATTCGCCCAGGGTATCGATGACGAACACATCGGTGCCGGCGTCCGGCCACTGCATCGCACGCCGGGTCGCCACATTCCAGCCCTGCTCGCGCGCCAGGGCCTCCACCTTCGGGAAGCGCTCGGGATGCCGTGGCGCCCACAGCAGCAGCAGGTCGGGATGCTGCTGGCGCAGGCGACGGTGCAGGTCGATCACCGCCTGCTCCTCACCGTCATGGGTGCTGGCGGCGATCCACACCGGGCGTCCAGCGGGTACCTTCGCATGGAACTGCGCGACGAAGTCCTGCACGTCCGGCGTGGCGATGTCGAACTTCAGGTTGCCCAGCGCCTGCACCTGCCCGGGGGTCGCGCCCAGCTGCACGAAACGCTCGGCATCATCCTGCGACTGGGCAGCGACGCAGGTGACCGTGCGCAGGGCGCGACGGATCAGCGCTGCCAGCAACCGGTAGCCACGCAGCGAGCGGGCCGACAGGCGGGCATTGAGGATGTAGACCGGGATGCGGCGATCGCGGCAGCCGAACAGCATGTTCGGCCACAGCTCGGTCTCCAGGATCAACGCCAGGCTGGGCCGGAAGTGGCCCAGGAAGCGATTGACGCTGCCCGGCACGTCGTACGGCAGGTAGACGTGGTCCAGCGCGTCGCCCCACAGCGCGCGCACACGTTCAGACCCGGTCGGGGTGATGGTGGTGATGACCCAGCGGATATCCGGGCGTTGCTGGCGCAGGGCGTTCACCAGCGGCGCGGCGGCATTGACCTCGCCCACCGACACCGCATGCAGCCAGACCCGCGGCTGGCCGGTCGGCTGTGGGTAGGAGGCGTAGCGCTCGTCCCAGCGCCGGAAGTATTCACGGACCCGGAAACCGCGCCAGACCAGGTGGTACACGGTGATCGGCAGCAGCAGGTACAGCACGGCTGAATACAGGCCGCGCAGGATCCATTCGACAGGGTCTTTACGCATGGGGCAAGGATACGGGAGCCCCCTGGGAAAGACACGCGGCCGGATTGGTAGAATGGCGCAATGTCCGATGCCTCCACTGCCGTCCGCCCGTCGCTGCGCGATCCCCGCAACTGGCCGATGTTCGCCGTCATGTTCGGCGCCTTCGCCATTGCCCGCCTGCCGTGGATGCTGCAGCGCGCGCTGGGCCGTGGCGTCGGCTGGATCAGCTGGCGCCTGCTCGGCAGCCGCCGCCGCGCCGCCGAGGTCAACCTGCAGCTGTGCTTCCCGGAAAAGGACGAGGCCTGGCGCCAGCGCCTGGTGCGCGACAGCTTCGATGCTCTGGGCGTGGGCGTGTTCGAATGCATCCGCGCCTGGTGGGGCAGCATCGACCGCATCCGCCCGCAGGTGCAGATCGAAGGCCTGGAACATCTGCAGCGGATGCAGGCCGAAGGCCGCGGCGTGCTGCTGGTCTCCGGCCACTTCATGACCCTGGAGATGTGTGGCCGCCTGCTGTGCGACTACGTCGACCTGTCGGGCATGTACCGCAAGCACAAGAACCCGGTGTACGAGTGGGCGGTGAAGTTCGGCCGCCTGCGCTACGCCAAGGCGATGTATGCCAACGAAGACATCCGCGCCACTGTGCGGCACCTGAAGAAGGGCGGCTTCCTCTGGTACGCGCCGGACCAGGACATGCGCGGCAAGGACACCGTATTCGTGCCTTTCTTCGGCCACACCGCTTCGACCATCACCGCCACCCACCAGCTGGCGCGGATGACCGGCTGCGCGGTGATCCCATACTTCCACCGCCGCGAAGGCGGGAAGTACTTCCTGAAGATCGGCGCGCCGCTGGAGAACTTCCCCAGCGAAGACGTGGAAGCCGATACCACGCGGGTCAACCAGGCCATCGAAGCCATGGTGCGCGAGGCCCCCGACCAGTACCTGTGGATCCACCGCCGTTTCAAGCGCCAGCCGGGCGGCCGGAGCGATTTCTACAATTAGCTGGATGTGGCAGCCGGTGCCAGCCAGGGCTGACATCGACCGGACTGCTGGGCGTCTGCATGCGCGAGGTAGTCGCCAACCTTGGTTGGCGCCGATGATCTGACCCTCGACCTGGGGAGGGCCAACCAAGGTTGGCAACTACCGTATCGGCGGGGAATCCACTGCCTCGCGCGCCAGCAGGCTGCCGGCGAACAGGGCCGCCAGCATCACCGTCAGGCCGCCCCAGAACGCGGAATAGAACGCCAGGTGGGTGTTCAGCGGAAACACCGTCACCGCCAGCGCCAGCATCGCCGGGCGCGCGCGCTCACGCGCGGCCGGCGGTGCATAGCGCCATGCCCGCCAGGCCTGGGCAACCGCCGCCAGCCACAGCAGCAGGCCGAGCACGCCGGTTTCAGCGAGGATTTCCAGCACGATCTGATGGGCATGCAGCGCAGGGGCATTGCCCCAGACCGCCGGACCGTCATCGGCGACGCAGGCCGGATAGGCATCGCGGAAGCCGCGTGCGCCGACACCATTGACCGGATGTTCTTCAATCATGCACACGGCGGCCTGCCAGATCCGCGTGCGACCGGACAGTGCCTGGTCGACACCGCCTTCGCTCCCTTCCCAGGCGATCGCGGTCCGCGCGAAGCGTTCGCGCAGCTGCGGCACGCTGGCGGTCAACGCGCCCGCTGCCAGCACCGCGATCAGCGCCAACAGCGCCAGACGCTTCCAGCCGAACTGACGCACGCCGCTGTAGGCCAGCACCAGCACGAAGGTGATCCACGCGGCACGCGCCCCTGCCAGCAACAGCACGCAGCCAAGCGCGGCGGCCGCCAGCAACCAGCCCGCATTGCCGAAGCGCCGTGCGACCGGCAGCAGCAGGAACGGTGACAGGCTGGCCAGCACCTGGCCGAATTTCAGGTTGCACGGCCCGAGCGCGCCACTGAGGCGGTCAGCCAGCGCGGCTTCGTCCGCGGGGCACAACGCGCGGCCACTTACCGCCAGTTTCAGGTGTTCCAGCGACCAGAACCATGGGCTGGTACCGGCCACGGCCTGTACCAGTGCGTCCAGCGTCCACGCGCCGGTGATCAGCGCCAGGCCACCGAAGGTCAGCCGCCGCCGTTCCGGCGTGGCCACGGCGATTGCCACCAGCCACATGAAAGGCAGGTAGCGCAGCCCGGCAGCGGCCTTGGTCCACGACGCAGACGGGTCGATGGCATCGATGGCCGAGAGCGCCTGCGGCAGCCAGTAACCAAGGAACAGGATCGAGGTCAGCGCCCAGGCCGCCGTGCTCAACAGGTGCGGGCGGCGCTGCAGCCGGCGCGTGACCATGCGCGCGGCAGCATAGACCGCGCCCAGTCCCAGCACGGTTTCGGCGATGCCAGGCAGCGGCCACATCGCCACGTACGCCAGCACCCACCAGGGTGCCCAGCGCCCGGCGCGGTCGTCGCGCAGAGCAACGGTGGCGTCAGCCGGCAAGATCGGCATAGAGGCGAAGGGTGTCACGCTGCATGGCCTGCAGGGTAAACGGGATGCGCGCCGGCAGCGACGGCGGCTGCGCCAGCAGGGCCAGCGCACGTTCACTCAGTGCGCGCGCATCGCCGAGCGCAACCGCACCACCGGGCTGCAACTGCCGCAGCAGTTCACCCACGCCGCCATGGTCCCAACCCAGCACCGGGCGGCCGACCGACAGCGCCTCGACCACGGTACGGCCGAACGCTTCGGGCTTGTCCGACAACTGCAGCACCAGGTCGCTGGCCGCGTAGGCCTGGGCGATGCGCGTGGTCGGCGCGCTGATCTGCACGGCGTCGGCCACGCCCAGCGCCGCCGCCTGCCTGCGCAGATCCGCTACATAGGCTTCGCGGCCCGGTTCATCGGTGCCCAGCATCCACAGCTGGGCCGGCACACCGGCCGCGCGCACGTCGGCCAGCAGCTGCAATGCATGGGCGTGGCCCTTCAGGCGGGTGCCCCGCCCCGGCAGCAGCATCAGCGGGCCGTCCACCTGCCCCAGCCACGGATGATCGGCGGCCAATGCCAGCCGCGGCCGACGGTCGGCGCGCGCGGCGCGCGGGAACTGGGCGACGTCAACGCCGCGCGGGATCACCTGCAGCGTCGCTTCGGGCACCGTCGGATAATGCCGGCGCACGTAGTCGCGTACCGTGTTGGATACACAGATCACGCGCTCACCGCTGGTCATCACTGCGCTGTAGCGGCTGGGTGAGTTCAGCCCGTGCACGGTGGTGACCCACTGCGGGCGCTGTGCGGCGGGCATGGCGCGGATCGCGTACAGGCCCAGCCAGGCCGGCAGCCGCGAACGCGCATGCACGATGTCCGCGCCGACCTCGGAGAACAGGCGACGCAGGGTCGGCAGATGCCGCAGGGTCAGCAGCGACTTGCGGCCGATGTCGAGGGTGAGGTGCTCGGCACCACTATCGAGCAGCGGCTGCACCAGGCGGCCACCGGCGGAAACCACCAGCGCGCGATGGCCGGCGGCGACCAGGGCCGCAGCGATTTCCAGGGTCGAGCGCTCGACACCGCCGGAGTGCAGCGCCGGCAGCAACTGCACCACGGTCAATCGGCGCATCGAAGGGGCGGCCGCTTAGTCGGCCAGCACGAACACGGACCCGCAGTACGGGCACTGCGCTTCGCCGTTGGGCTCGTCTTCGATCGGCAGGTACACGCGCGGATGCGAGTTCCACAGCGCCATTTCCGGGGTCGGGCAGCTCAGCGGCAGGTCGCTGCGGTGCACGGTGTAGCGCTTCTCGGCGTTGGCGGGCGCGGTGGCGGTATGGCTCATGGCGGATGTCGATGAACGGGTTGCGAGGGCTGTGATTCTAGCATCCGGGCCGCCTCGACATTACGCCGACGCCCCGCAGGCCGGAACGGCAGGGCGATTTCTTCAATCGATCCAGCGGGTTCGCGCTGGAAACCCGCCGACCGCGCTATTTCCCGCATTTGGATCGAACTAAATGGCACTTGCCAGCTCGCGGCGGCTGTTGCAGGATCGGGCCAGGTCGCGACCCGACCTGCCCTCTTCGACCCGATCGCATGGCCCGCCCCCACCGGACCTGCATCGCCTCTCCCACTGCCATCCCGGCGGGCGGAGCGATGCTGTCCGTGGTGCCCGCCGATGCGGGTTCTGCCCGCCGCCAGCCCTCCCGGGAGATCCCTGCATGACCCTGTCCGATCCACGCCGCGCCTTGCTTCCGCTCGCCCTGGCCCTGGCCTGTGCGACCACTGCGACGCCGGCCCTGGCACAGGGGCTGCAGACCTCGTTTGAGCCGGGCGAACCGGCCCCGGCCCCGGCGGCGGGTGGGTTGCAGGTTTCGATCGGCAACGGTCCTGCCGCGCCCTACACCGCCAAGCGCAATGCCGGTTACAGCGGCCTGCACGCACTGCGGTACAGCAGCGACGGCGGCAGCGCGCGGCGCGCGCTGTTCAAGACCGATCTGCCGATCGAGGCCGATACCACGCTGTCATGGCTGGTGCTTCCGGAAATCGTCGGCAAGGACACGGTGGCCTCGACGAATGTCTCGCTGGACCTGCTGCTGGACGATGGCAGCCGCGTGTCCTCCAGCGCTGCACGCGACCAGCATGGCGTGGCCATCGGCGCGCGCGCGCAGGGCGCGTCGAAGACGCTGTATCCGCAGCAGTGGGCGCGCAAGGCGATACGCCTGGGCGAGGTATCCGCACTGCAGGGGCGTCGCGTGGTGGCGATCGAACTGGAGGTGGCCAGCGCCGAAGGTGCACCGGTGTCCGGCTGGATCGATGACGTGCGCCTGGACGCACAGCCACATTCCCGGCCACAGCGGGTCTCCGACTGGGTGCTGACCACCCGCGGCACCCAGGCCAACGGCACCTTCTCGCGCGGCAACAATTTCCCGGCCACGGCAGTGCCGCACGGATTCAACTTCTGGACCCCGGTGACCGATGCCGGTGCACTGAACTGGCTGTACCGCTGGAACGAGCAGAACGATGCGCAGAACCGTCCGCAGCTGCAGGCGCTTGCGCTGAGCCACCAGCCCAGCCCGTGGATGGGCGACCGCCAGACCTTCCAGGTGATGCCGTCGGCCAGCCGGGGCGTACCCGACGCCGACCGCCGCAAGCGCGCGCTGTCGTTCGATCGCCGCCACGAGAGTGCGCGCCCCTATCGTTACGACGTGCGCTTCGACAACGGCATCGCAGCGTCGATCGCGCCGACCGACCATGCGGCGCTGTTCCGCTTCGAATTCCCCGAAGACGGCGACGCCAACCTGCTGTTCGACAATGTCGATGCGCGCGGCGGGCTGAGCCTGGATGCCGCCACGCAGACCCTGACCGGCTACACCGATACGCGCAGCGGCCTGTCCAACGGCGCCAGCCGCATGTACGTCGCGGCCAGTTTCGACAAGCCGTGGCGCAGCAGCGGCCGCATCGACACCGGCCGCCCCACCGGCTACATCAAGTTCAATGCCGGCAGCGAGCGGCGGGTGACCATGCGCATCGCCACCTCGCTGATCTCGGTGGACCAGGCCCGGCACAATCTGGCGCTGGAGATTGCTGCGGCCGATACGCTGGAGAGCGTGGCCGGCCGCGCGCAGGATGCCTGGGATGCACGCCTGGCCCGCTTCGATATCGGCGATGCCAGCGACGACCAGAAGACCACGCTGTATTCCAGCCTCTACCGGCTGTACCTGTATCCCAATTCCGGCCACGAGAACGTGGGCAGCGCGGCCGCACCGGACTGGCGCTACGCCAACCAGGCCAGTGCCAGCGAGGACAACACCGACGGCAGCGCGACCCGGACCTTCGCCGCCGTGCGCGATGGCAAGGTGTTCGTCAACAATGGGTTCTGGGACACCTTCCGCACCACGTGGCCGGCCTATGCGCTGTTCACGCCCGACGATGCCGGGCAGCTGGTGCAGGGCTTCATCGAGCAGTACCGCGCCGGCGGCTGGATCGCACGCTGGTCGTCGCCGGGCTATGCCGACCTGATGGTCGGTACCAGCTCCGACGTGGCCTTCGCCGATGCGTGGCTGAAGGGCATCGGCGGCTTCGATCCGGCCGAGGCCTATGCCGCCGCGTTGAAG
Organism: Stenotrophomonas sp. Sm6012; assembly: GCF_030985895.1. Lineage (NCBI taxonomy): Bacteria > Pseudomonadati > Pseudomonadota > Gammaproteobacteria > Lysobacterales > Lysobacteraceae > Stenotrophomonas > Stenotrophomonas sp. Sm6012. The sequence goes on from NZ_JAPTFX010000043.1 coordinate 30,397, forward strand.
AACGCGACCGTGGTACCGCCGGACCGCCACGTCGGCCGCAAGGGCATGGACCGTTCGACCTTCCGCGGCTACGCCAGTGCGGACGTGCATGAGGGCATGTCGTGGACGATGGAAGGCGCGCTCAATGACTTCGGCGTCGCCAACATGGCCGATGCCCTGGCCAAGCGCGCAACCACGCCTGCCGCGCGCGAGCGCTACAGCACCGAGGCCGACTACTTCCGCTACCGCGCGGCCAGCTACGCAACGATGTTCGATCCGGCGGCGGGTTTCTTCCAGGGCCGCACTGCCGACGGACACTGGCGTGTGGATTCCAGCCGCTACGACCCGCGCGTGTGGGGCCACGACTACACCGAGTCCAATGGCTGGACCTTCGCCTTCACCGCCGCCCACGATGGTGAGGGCCTGGCCGCGCTGTACGGCGGCCGCGACAGGCTGGCGGCGAAGCTGGATGCCTTCTTCTCCACCCCGGAAACCGCCGACCCGGCGCTGGCCGGCTCCTACGGCGGCACCATCCATGAAATGACCGAAGCACGCGACGTGCGCATGGGCATGTACGCGCACAGCAACCAGCCGGCGCACCACATCCCGTGGATGTACCTGTACGCCGGGCAGCCCTGGAAGACCCAGCAGTACGTGCGCGAGATCCTGTCGCGGCTGTACGTCGGCAGCGAGATCGGCCAGGGCTATCCGGGTGACGAGGACAACGGCGAGACCTCGGCATGGTACGTGCTGGCTTCGCTGGGCCTGTACCCGCTGCGCATGGGCGCCCCGGAGTACGTGATCGGTTCGCCGGCATTCCGCCACGCACGCGTGGAACTGCAGGGCGGCGCGGTGCTGACCGTGAACGCGGCCAACAACTCACGCGAGAACGTCTATGTGCAGTCACTGAAGATCAACGGCAAGCCCTGGACCAGGACCTGGGTGCCGCATGAACTGATCGCCAAGGGGGCAACGCTGGACTTCGTGATGGGCCCGCAGCCGTCGCGCTGGGGCAGTGGCGTGGACGACGTGCCGCCTTCGCTGACCGCGCGTGGCCAGCGTCCGCAGCTGCTGCACGACCTGCTCGGCCACACCGCGAAGGCGACGCTGGCCGATGGCCGCGCCCTGCCGGTGCTGGTGGATGACGATGCCGGCACCACGGTCGGCCTGGGCGGGGGCGCGACCATCGCGCTGACCGGGCTGGCCGAGGGCGCCCCGACGATGTACACGCTGACCAGCGGCGACGGCAGCATCCGCGGTGGCGAATGGGCGCTGGAGGCCCGCAGCGGCGACGGCAGCTGGACGCTGCTGGACCAGCGCAGCGGCGAAGACTTCGAATCCGCTCGCCAGACCCGGCCGTTCCGCATCGCCAGGCCCGGCCGCTACAGCGAATACCGCTTGCGCCTGGTGGCGCCGGGCCGGATGCCGCTGGCGGAGATCGAACTGCTGGCGCCCGGCGCGGCGCAGTAAGCCGCATGCACGGTGGGCACGGATGCCCGCTGCGCCGCGGCACTGGCGGCCTCAGCGCGACCGCACGAATCCTGCGTACAGCGCGAACAACTGCTGGAAGTACCGCCGGGTGACTCGATTGCGCATGACACTTTCGCCGATGGGGAGGTGGTCGGGCCCAGGGTGGGAAGGCCGGTCCGGTCCCTTCCCACGGCCGGGCCGCGTGGGCGTATTGGGCCGCAGCGGCGTTGCAGGCAAATGACCGGGTTGCGTAGCGCGTGTGGCACGGACCCACGGTAGAGCTGGCCGGCGGCGGCGGCGGCGGCGGTGGTG
>NZ_JAPTFX010000044.1:0-31191 GCF_030985895.1 Stenotrophomonas sp. Sm6012
ATTCAGCAGTTGCCGGCCAGCGGCCGGCACTACCGGAATCCAGGGACGTCAGGCACGAAAAAGCCGGGGCATGCCCCGGCTTTTTCGTTGTCGGCTGGCGGGCGGTGGAGCAGCTGGCGGGCAAAGGCTGGCTGGCGGTGCTCCGGTGCTGGCGGGCGACAGAACGCTGTGCTTCTTCTGGTAGAGCCGACCGCTGGTCGGCTGTTTTTTTTGTAGAGCAGCCGACCAGCGGTCGGCTCTACCGGGTGGTCGCCGGGCATGGCCCGGCGCCACCTCCGGCTCAGTGCGCCGGGGCGCCGTTGCCGTCGATCTTGCTCAGCTGGTACAGCTCCAGGCCGATGCGCTTGATCAGGCCCAGCTGCTGCTCCAGCCACCAGGCATGGTCTTCCTCGGTGTCCTTCAGCTGCGCCAGCAGAATGTCGCGGCTCACGTAGTCACCCTTCTCTTCGCACAGCTTCATGCCGGCGGCGAGATTGTTCCGAACCGCGTATTCAGTATCCAGGTCCTTCTGCAGCATCTCCTCCACGGTCTTGCCCGGCTCGGTGGCATGCGGGCGCATGTCCGGGTCGCCGCCCAGGAACAGGATGCGGCGCAGCAGCGCGTCGGCGTGCTGGGTCTCTTCTTCCATCTCGTGGTTCAGGCGTTCGTACAGCGCGAACAGGCCCTGGTCCTCGTAGCGGCGGGAATGGATGAAGTACTGGTCGCGGGCAGCAAGCTCGCCGCGCAGCAGTTCCTTCAGGCAGGCGATGACGTCCGGGTTGCCTTTCATGGGGGGGCTCCTGTGAATCGATGCGGCATAGGGTGACGCATTTCCGGCGACGGTGATCTAATCGGAATCAGTCGCAGTTGCGCCTGCGGCTACAATCGATCCTCGAGCGTGGAAAGGACGTGCGATGCGACGTACATGGCGTTGGGTGCTGGGCGTATTGATCGCCATCGTGCTGGTCACCGTTCTGGTGCCGTGGCTGCTGCTGCGCGGCAGCCTGGCCGACCTGGACGGCGAGCATGCGCTGCCGGGCCTGGCCAAGCCGGTCACCGTCGAGCGCGACGCGCTGGGCGTGGTCACCATCACCGCCGGCAGCCAGGCCGACGCGATGCGTGCGCTGGGCCGCGTGCATGCGCAGGAACGCTATTTCGAGATGGACCTGATGCGGCGCAGTGCCGCTGGCGAGCTGTCCGCGCTGTTCGGGCCGAAGGCCATCGACGCCGACAAGCGGATGCGCGTGCATCGCCTGCGCGCGCGTACCGAGGCGAACATGCAGGCCGCGCTGGGCAGCAACAGCGAGGCCGTGGGCGCCTACGTCGCCGGCGTCAATGAGGGATTGGCCGGACTCCCGGTACGGCCATGGGCGTACCTGCTGCTGCGGCAGGCGCCGCAGCCCTGGCAGGCCAGCGACAGCGTGCTCACCGGGCTGGCCATGTACGCCGACCTGCAGGACCCGGGCAACCAGACCGAACTGGCGCTGAGCCGCATCCGCGCGGTGGTGCCGCCGGCGCTGTACGCCCTGCTCGCCCACGATGGCAGCGAATGGGATGCCCCGTTGTTCGGCGAACCGACCGGCAACGCCGTGCTGCCCGACGCCAGCCAGCTTGATCTGCGCACATTGCAGGGAAAGCCGGGCACCAGGCAGGAAGAGGCCGACGCGGTCGGCAGCAACAACTTCGCCGTATCCGGTGCACTGACCGCCGACGGCCGCGCCATCGTCGCCGATGACATGCACCTGGGCCTGCGCGCGCCAGCGCTGTGGTTCCGCGTGCGCCTGCGCTACCCCGATCCGCAGGCCGCGGGCGGCCAGGTCGATGTCACCGGTTTCTCGCTGCCCGGCCTGCCGGCGGTGATCGTCGGCAGCAACGGGCATGTCGCCTGGGGCTTCACCAACAGCTACATCGACACGGCGGACTACCGCACTGAACCGGCCAACGCGGCGGTCACCGTGCATGACGAGCGCATCGCGGTGGCGGGCCAGGCCGACGTGCTGTTCCCGGTGCGCGAAAGCGCCTGGGGACCCATCCTGCACACGCATGCCGATGGCAGCGGCGATGCCCTGCGCTGGGTCGCACAGCTGCCGGGTGCGGTGCGCCTGGACTTCGGTGACCTGGCCCGTGCCGGCGATCTGCAAGCCGCCCTGCACTTCGCCGACCAGGCCGGCATCCCCGCTCAGAACCTGGTGATCGGCGACCGCAGCGGACGCATCGCCTGGCGCTTGATCGGCGCCAGGCCCGACCGCGGCCCCGGCTGTGCACCGGCCGGCTTCAATACCGCCAGCAACCAGGACTGCGCACCCTGGCCGATCCGCAGCGACGCCGCACCGGCACTGATCGACCCACCCGATCATCGCCTGTGGACCGCCAACGGCCGCGTCCTCGACGGCGAGGCCTTGGCCAGCGTCGGCCATGGCGGTTATGACCTCGGTGCCCGTGCGCGTCAGATCCGCGACCTGCTGGCCATCCAGGAGCGCTTCGACGAGCACGACCTGTTGGCAATCCAGCTCGACGACCGTGCGGTGTTCCTGCAGCGCTGGTGGGCACTGCTGCACGACGTCATCGAACGCAGTGACGATCCCGCGCTGAAGCGGTTGGGAGAAGCCAGCCATCAATGGGGCGGCCGCGCCTCGGCCAGCTCGGTCAGCTACCGGGTGGTGCGCGAGTTCCGCTCGCAGGTAATGCAGACGCTGTCTGACGCACTACTGGCCCCGGCCAACGTTCGACTGGGAGAGGACTACCTGGAACCGCGGCTGGCGCAGCTGGAAGGCGTCGCCTGGCCGATGCTGCAGCAGCGCCCGGCCAACCTGCTGCCCCCCGCCTTCGACAGCTGGGACGCACTGCTGGTCGATGCGGCACGACGTACCGAGGCCGAACTGTCCAAACAGGGCCCGCTGGCCCAGCGCGGCTGGGGCGAACGCAACACCGCGGCGATCTGCCATCCGATCGCAGGCGCGCTGCCGGACTTCGCAAAGCGCTGGCTGTGCATGCCGGCCGATCGCCTGCCCGGCGACCGCGACATGCCGCGCGTGCAGACGCCAAATTTCGGCGCGTCCGAGCGGATGGTGGTCTCGCCCGGGCACGAGGCCGACGGCATCGTGCACATGCCCGGCGGCCAGAGCGGCCATCCGCTGTCCCCCTACTGGGGTGCCGGCCATGAAGACTGGGTGCATGGCCGCCCGACCCCGTTCCTGCCGGGCAAGGCCCAGCATGTGATGACGCTGGTGCCTGCACGTTGAGGATCGCGGCCAGATCCTTCTCCCAAAGGAGAAGGAATCTGACCCCGCCATTGCCGGCCAGCGGCCGGCACTACTGCCGGCGCTAGGCCAGTGCCTGTTCGTGCACGCCGGCAATCGCACGCCCGGACGGGTCGGCCGCTGCCGCGAAACTGGCATCCCATGCAATCGCCGCCGGCGACGAACAGGCGATCGACTTGCCGCCCGGTACGGTTTCGGCAGCCGCACGGCTGGGGAAGAACTGCTCGAACAGGTGGCGGTAGTAGTACGCCTCCTTGGTCTGCGGCGGGTTGTGCGCGAAGCGCTTGTCTGCGGCCGCCAGCACACGGTCGCTCACCTGTGCTTCGGCATGCGCCTTCAGCCCGTCGATCCAGCCATAGCCGACGCCATCACTGAACTGTTCCTTCTGCCGCCACAGGATGCTGTCCGGCAGGTAGCCGTCGAACGCCTCGCGCAGCACCGCCTTCTCGATGCGGCGGCCTCCGAACCCGGCGCCGACCATCTTGTGCGCGGCGTCGATACGCATCGCCACGTCGAGGAATTCGCGATCCAGGAACGGCACGCGCGGCTCCACGCCCCAGGCCATCATCGACTTGTTGGCGCGCAGGCAATCATAGTTGTGCAGGGCATCGAGCTTGCGCACCAGTTCATCGTGGAATTCGCGCGCATCCGGCGCCTTGTGGAAGTACAGGTAGCCACCGAAGATCTCGTCGCTGCCTTCGCCGGACAGCACCATCTTCACCCCCATCGCCTTGATCCGCCGCGCCAGCAGGAACATCGGCGTCGATGCGCGGATGGTGGTGACGTCATAGGTCTCGATGTGGCGGATCACTTCCGGCAGTGCATCCAGGCCTTCTTCGAAGGTGTATTCGAAGCCATGGTGCACGGTACCCAGCGCTTCGGCGGCAACCGCCGCGGCAGCCAGATCGGGCGAGCCCTTCAGGCCAATCGCGAATGAATGCAGGCGCGGCCACCAGGCTTCGGTCCGGCCGCCGTCCTCGATGCGACGGCGTGCATAGCGCGCAGCCACGGCGGCGACCAGCGAGGAATCGAGGCCACCGGACAACAGCACCCCGTACGGCACGTCACTCATCAGCTGGCGTTCGACCGCATGCTCGAAGGCCTGGCGAAGCTCGGCCAGGTCGGCCTGGCGGCCCTGCACATCCGCGTACTCGCGCCACGGCTGCTGGTAATAGCGCACCAGTTCGCCGCTGGCGCTGTCGAAATAGTGGCCCGGCGGGAACTGCGCGACGTCTGCACAGGTGTCCACCAGCGCCTTCATTTCCGAGGCCACGCGCAGGCGACCCTGCGCATCATGGCCCCAGTACAGCGGCACCACGCCGAGCGGGTCACGCGCCACCAGCACGCGGCCGCTGTCACGGTCCCACAGCGCGAAGGCAAAGATGCCGTTGAGCTGCTCCAGCCACTGCGCCGGCGATCCGCCCTGGCGGTACAGCGCGTTGATCACTTCGCAGTCCGAGCCGGTCTGGAAGTCATAGGCGGCGGTCAGCGCGGCCTTCAGCTGCTGGTGGTTGTAGATCTCGCCGTTCACCGCCAGCGCCAGCTGGCCATCGGCCGACAGCAGCGGCTGCGAGCCGCCGGCCGGATCGACGATGGCCAGCCGCTCGTGGACCAGCAATGCGCCTTCGTCGAGGTACACGCCGCTCCAGTCCGGGCCGCGGTGGCGCTGGCGCTGCGACAGTTCCAGCGCGTGGCGGCGCAGGGAGGGAAGATCGTCACCGGCCTGCAGGCCGAAGATTCCAAAGATCGAACACATGGCGGAGCTCCTGTTGGGGGATTTCACGGGTGGGAAGGTGTTCGACCGGCCATCCAGGCCCGGCTGGGGCTGCGCCCGGGCACAAAAAAACCCGCATCGGCCGATGCGGGTTTTCTGGTGTCCGGGCGTATGTTGCTGTCTATCTACCCAGGGCGCAGTCCCGCATCGGCCGCGCACGATTATTCGCGCGCAGATTATTGCGGTTGTTGTTGACGGCGGTGGCCAGGTGGATCGACATGGCATCGACCCTACCCCGGTTTCCGGCACGGTGCAACAGTTGCGTCGGCAACCTGCCGGACCGCCTGGCGGCGCATAATGGCCCACCCCGAAATGTGTAACTGGAATGCAACACCGCAATGGACGCACCGGGGCGCTGGCCGCCCTGCTCTGCCTGGGCCTGGCCGCATGCCAGACCGTGCCCCCGCCCTCGCCCCTGCCGCCAGCCCAGCTGCAACGCCTGGAGCAACGCGGCACCGACGGCAGCTTCGACGGTGCCTGGGACAGCGCACAGACCTTCGAGCACTTCAACAATCCGCGCGCGATCACGTACTACGAGCGCGCCGCCGCGATCACGCCCTGGACCTTCCACAACACCAGGGCGGAACAAGCACTGGGCCGGATCTGGACGTCCGGCACGCTGCGGCATGCCGACAGCCCCCATATCGACCCTGCGCCGGTTCTGCGTGCGTCGTGGCGACGTGGCGAACGCGCCTACCTGGCAGCGGCCAACCACGGCAATCCCTACGCGTTCCATGAACTCGCCACTGCCTATCGCGCGCGCAGCGACGCGCAGCTGGCATTGCGCTGGGACCTGCGCGCGATGATCTACCACCGCTATCCAAGCCGTTCTTCGCGACTGCCGGATGCGCTGGCCGCGCAGGCCGGCACCGTGCACCCGTTGGTGGCCCGCATCCAGCGACGCGCCGAGCGCGGCGATGCCGAAGCGCAGGTGGACCTGGGCGCGCTGCTGGAAAGAGGCGTGGGCCTGCCGCGCGATCCTGCGCGCGCCCTGCAGCTGTACCAAAGCGCCGGTGAGCAGGGCAACGTGTTCGGCCAGTACTTCGCTGGGCTGTTGCTGGGGCGCGGTACGCCGGGTGTAGAGAAGGACGCGGAAGCAGCGACGCGCTGGTTCGCCAGGGCCGAGGCGCAGCACTTCTACATGGCCGCGCCGGACTATTGGAAAAAAGCGGTGGAGCCGCCGTTCTTCATTTTCTCGGAGTAGTAGAAAGCAGCCTCAGCCGAAGGCGTGCCGACCAACGGCCGGCACCCACCCTCCTCACACCAGCAGCCGTTCCACCAGCCGCTGGTACAGCCCCGGCAGCGCTTCCAGCTCGTCCACGCGCACGTTCTCGTCCACCTGGTGGATGCTGGCGTTGACCGGCCCCACTTCGATGCACTGCGCACCCAGCGGTGCGATGAAGCGCGCGTCGGAGGTGCCACCGCCGGTGCTTTCCTCCGGCGCACGACCGATGTGTTCGGCCAGCACGGCACGCGCAGTGGCGCGCAAGGTACCTTCCGGGGTGTAGAACGGCTCGCCGCTGCGATGCCACTTCAGCGTGTACTGCAGGCCATGCCGGTCGAGCAGTGCAGCGATCTCCGCCTCCAGCTTCGGCGCGTCCCAGTGCGGGTTGTAGCGGATGTTGAAGTCCACCTCCAGCTCACCGGGAATCACGTTGTTGGCGCCCGTGCCGGCATGGATGTTGGAGATCTGCAGGCTGGTCGGCGGAAAGCTCTCGTAGCCTTCGTCCCAGCGCCGCGCACTCAGTTCGGCCAGTGCCGGCGCGGCCTGGTGGATGGGATTGCGCGCCTTTTCCGGGTACGCCACATGCCCCTGCACGCCCTGTACGCGCAGCTTGGCCGACAGGCTGCCGCGACGGCCGACACGCAGCAGGTCACCCAGCGTCGCAGTCGACGAAGGCTCACCGGTGATGCACCAGTCGATGCGCTGGCCACGCTCGGCGAACAGCCGTGCCACATGGCGCACGCCATCGATCGCGTCGCCTTCTTCGTCGCTGGTCAACAGCACCGCCAGCGTGCCGGGATGATCGGGGTGCGCGGCCACGAACTGCTCGGCGGCGACCACGAACGCAGCCACGCTGCCCTTCATGTCGGCCGTGCCACGGCCATACAGCACGCCGTCACGGATTGTCGGCGTGAACGGGTCGCTCGCCCATGCCTCGCGTGGGCCGGGCGGCACCACGTCGGTGTGTCCCAGCAGCACCAGCACCGGCGCGCCCTGCCCGTGGGTCGCCCACAGGTTGTCGACCTCGCCCAGGCGCAGGTGATCGCAGTGGAACCCGGCCTGCTTCAGCCGTGCCGCCAGCAACGCCTGGCAGCCGGCATCGTCCGGCGTCACCGAGGGGCGTGCAATCAGCTCGCAGGTCAGGTCGAGAACAGCACTCATGCGCCGCCCACGCCGAAGCGTGCCTTGAATCCGTTGTCACTGAAACCCTGGCTGACCGTGCCGTCGGCGGTTACCACCACCGGGCGCTTGATCAGCTGCGGGTACTCACGCAGCAGCAGCTTCCACTCGGCATCCGAGTCGGCCGCCTTGCGGTTGTCCGGCAGCTGCCGCCAGGTGGTGGAGGACCTGTTGACCATCGCCCCCAGGCCACCCAGCTGCGCGGCCCATTCCAGCAGGGTTTGAGGGCTGGGCTTGTTGTCGCGGTAGTCGACGAAGGTGTACGGCACGCCGAAGCGGTCCAGCCACTTGGTTGCCTTCTTGCAGGTATCGCAGTTCTTCAAACCGTAGACAGTGGTGCTCATGGCCATCTGTGATGCTGGAAAACAGAGGGCCAGAATCTCACAACAGGCGCTCGGACACGACCCGGAACGGCACCGCCGGCAGCCGCAGCGCCAGCCCCTCGGCCAGGTTCACGCCCATCGCCTGCAGGCGCGGACAGTGCGCTCCGCCCTCCAGCTGCAGCGGTTGCAGCTGGGTGATATCCACCGGCAGATCGATGCGGGTGCTGGCCCAGCGCCCATCGCAGGTCCGTGCGATGGCCTCGTCCTGGCAGGTCAGGAATCGCAGCCGCGCGTCCTGGTCATCGCAGAACCCGGCCCATGCCGAAGGGTTCCAGCCTTCGGCGGCGCGCCACCGCAGATGCAGCACCGGGGCACTGCCCTGCCCGCCTTCGATCCAGGTCTGCCCGCCGCCATCGGCGCGTATCTGGTGTTCGAAATGCGTGGACAGATGGGGCTGCATCGCATCGCTGAACGCGCGCGCACCGGCCACGAAGGCCAGCTGGTCCATCACGTTGCGGTCGAACAGCACCACCGGCGTCCCGTCCGGATCGTCGTCCCGGCGCAGGTACCAGCGCCAGTTGCTCTGGCGTGGCGAGGGCATCAGCGCGCGCAGCGGTCCGGCCATGCCGGGCCCGAAATGGCCATGGCGGTAGCTGAGGATGGTGTACGGCGTACGCCCTCCATGCACCACGTAGTGATGGCCCGGCGGCGGTGGCGGTGCATGGCGCACATCGACCCACCAGCTCACATACACCACGTCGCGCACGTCGCTGACCAGCACCGGCATCGGCCAGCGCCGCGACAGCGCACGCCGCAGCCGGGTCCAGCGAGGGGCGTGCAGCAGGCGAGGCAGCATCCGCCCGAACAGGGTGTCGGACGGATGCCGGTAGATCGCGGACTGCGCCAGGTCTTCCGGCGCCGTCACCTTCAGTCGGCCAGGCCGCGCAGCAGGTCGTTGACGCTGGTCTTGCTGCGGGTCTTCGCATCGACCTGCTTGACGATCACTGCGCAATACAGCGAGTGGGTACCGTCCTTGCTCGGCAGCGAACCGGACACCACCACGCTGTACGGCGGGATGTAGCCGTAGCTGATCTCGCCGGTAGCGCGGTTGTAGATGCGCGTGCTCTGGCTGAGGAACACGCCCATGCCGATCACGCTGTGGTGGCCGACCACCACGCCTTCCACCACTTCCGAACGCGCACCGATGAAGCAGTGGTCTTCGATGATGGTCGGGCTGGCCTGCAGCGGTTCCAGCACGCCGCCGATGCCGGCGCCGCCGGACAGGTGGCAGTGCTGGCCGATCTGCGCGCAGGAACCGACGGTGGCCCAGGTGTCGACCATGGTGCCTTCGCCGACGTAGGCACCGATGTTGGTGAAGCTCGGCATCAGCACCACATCCTTGCCGAAGTACGTGCCGCGGCGGGCGATCGCACCCGGCACCACGCGCACGCCGCCACGGCGGAACTTCGCTTCGTCATAACCGGCGAAACGCGATTCGACCTTGTCCCAGAACGGCGCCGGGCGCGCATCGACCACCGCCATGTCGTTGACGCGGAAGTACAGAAGCACGGCCTTCTTCAGCCACTCGTTGACCTTCCAGCCGCCGTGGCCGTCCGGCTCGGCAACCCGGAACTCGCCGCTTTCCAGGCCATCGATCACCCGGTTCACCAGTGGCTTGGTCGAGCCTTCCAGCTCATGCAGGGTCAGCGTGGCGCGGCGCTCGAAAGCGCTCTCGATGCCGAACTTCAGCTCTTCCACGCCCGGCGCGGCCGGCTTGCGCAGCGACTTGCGGGCAATGGTTTCGGCGCGTGCGGCTTCGGCGCTCTTGGCCGGCGCCTTCTTCGTTGCAGCCACCTTCTTCGCCGGGGCCTTCACCACAGCGGCCTTCTTCGGCGCAGCGGCCTTCTTCGCGGCCGGCGCGGCGGCAGGTTTCTTGGCCGCTGCGGCCTTCGGGGTCGCGGCGGTTTTCTTGGCGGTCTTGGTGGCCATCAGGCGGGGTCTCCGGCGTTTCGATCAGGGTCCAGGCAGGCCAGCATCGCGTCATGCAGCTGCTGCCGGGCAGGTTCAGTCAGGGGGAGGTCGTGTTCGTCACTGATCACGAAAGTGTCTTCGGCGCGTTCGCCGAATGTGGCAATGCGCGCGTCATGCACGCGCAGGCCCTGGTTGCGCAGCACGAACGCCACGTCGGCCAGCAGGCCGGGACGGTCGGGGGCGACCAGGGCAAAACGGGTCGCGCCGGGCTCATCGCGGAACTCGATGCGCGGGGCAAAGCGGAAATGGCGCAGCTGACGTGGCACCACCCGGCGCGAAGGCCGCAGCCGGGTCAGGTCACCGCTGAGCGCCTCGCGCAGCGCGGCCTCCAGGTTGGCGCTGCTGCCATCGGCGAAGGTATCGGCCGGGTTCACCTCGAAGGTATCGAAGATGGTGTCGGCAGGGCCATCCAGCACGCGCGCGCGGTGGATGCCATAGCCCTTGCGGTCCAGGGTCATCACGATGGCGGCGAACAGGCCGTCGCGGTCCGGCGAATGCACGAACACTTCCAGTGCCGGGTCGTCGACGCTGATCCGGCGCACCTTCACCAGTGCCTGGCCCTGCTTCACCGGCACCAGCGCGGCCGCCTGCCAGGCCAGCTGCTCCGGCCGCAGCCGGATGAAGCCTTCGTCGGGCATCACCGCGAACTGGCGGTCGATGGTGGCATCGTCGTAGCCCCGCTCGCGCACCAGCGCGCGCACGCTGTCACGCGCCTCGGCCACGCGCTCGGCCGCCGGCACCGGATGTTCCAGCCCTTCGCGCAGCGCGCGCCGGGTGGCGAAGTAGAGATCGGCCAGCAGGCGGTCCTTCCACGCGTTCCACAGCTTCGGGCTGGTGCCGGCGATGTCGGCACAGGTCAGCAGGTACAGATAGTCGAGGCGGTCGCGGCTGCCGACCAGGGTCGCGAAGCGATGGATCACCACTGGATCGGCGATGTCCTGCTTCTGCGCGGTCACCGACATGCGCAGGTGCTGTTCGACCAGCCATGCCACCAGCTCGGTATCGGTGCCACTCAGCGCATGGGCCTGGCAGAACGCGCGCGCGTCCACCGCACCCAGCTCCGAATGGTCGCCGCCACGGCCCTTGGCGATGTCATGGAACAGGCCGGCCAGCAGCAGCAGCTCCGGCTTGCGCAGGCGTGGCCACACTTCGTGCGCGATCGAGAATCGCTCGTCGGCACGGCTGCTGGCGAACAGGCCGATGTTGCGCAGGACCATCAGCGTGTGCTGGTCGACGGTGTAGACATGGAACAGGTCGAACTGCATGCGCCCACTGACCTGGGCAAACGCTGGAATCCACTGCCCGAGCACGCCCAGCCGCGCCATGCGCGAAAGCGTGTCGACCGGGCGCTGGCCACGCAGCAATGCCAGGAACTGCTCGCGCGCATCGGCGTCGGCCACGTCGTAGGCCGGCAGCACGGGCAGCGCTTCGGCCAGCGCGCGCGCGGTCAGCGAATGCAGGCCGCGCACCTGCGGATTGTTGGCCCAGCTGGCGAACAGCGCGAATACCTGGCCGATATCGCCGCGCGGCCAGTCGGCATCGTTGGCCGCCAGGTAGCCGCGGCGCAGGGAAAAGCCCACGGTCAGCGGTTCCGGCTGCGCCTCGCCGTCGAACTGTTCCTCGAAGCGCTGCAGCAGGCGGTCGCTGATCCGGCGCACCACCAGTGCGGCGCGATAGAAGCCCTGCATCATCTTTTCGACACCGAGATTCTCGGCATCGTCTTCGAAGCCCAGGCGCGCGGCCAGGGTCTTCTGGTAATCAAAGCGCAGGCGCTCTTCCGGGCGGCGCGCCACCAGGTGCAGGCCGAAGCGCAGCCGCGCCAGCACCGCGCGTTCGCGCTTCAGCGCGGCCGCTTCATCGGCGCCCAGGTGGCCGAGCCCGACCAGCGCCTCCAGGTCACGCACGCCAAACGCGCGCAGCGCCATCCAGCCCAGCGTATTGAGATCGCGCAGGCCGCCGGGGCCATCCTTCAGGTCCGGCTCCAGGTTGTCGGCGGTATCACCGAAGCGCTGGTGGCGGTTGCGCAGTTCTTCCAGCTTGGCCAGGAAGAACGTGCGCGCCGGCCACAGCTCGCGATCATCAATGGCCTCGCGCAGGGCGCGACGCGTGGCCTCTTCGGCCAGGATCGGGCGCGCCTCGATCAGCGCGGTCAGTACGGTCTGGTCGGCCGCCGCCTCGCGGCATTGCGCCGCCGACCGCACGGCATGGCTGACCGCCAGCCCGCAATCCCACAGCAGTGCGAACAGGCGCGCCAGTGCCGGCTCGTGGGCCAGCTGTGCCGGCGGCTCGCCGAACACCAGCAGGTCGATGTCCGAACGCGGGAACAGTTCGCCGCGGCCGTAGCCGCCCACCGCAAACAATGACAGGCCACTGTCGGCCGGCAGGCAGCGCTGCCAGGCCAGGCGGATCAGATGGTCGGCTGCGCGTGCGCGCAGCGCCAGCAGGCGTTCGATGTTGTCGCCCTGGTCGAAGCGGCGGTACAGGCGCGCGTCGGCCTGCTGCAGCGCCTGGCGCGCGGCAGAAGCCCAGTCCGGGTCGTTGAGCGACGCGGCCGGCGTGTCCAGCAGCGAACTCGCCGGCAGCATCCTCAGGAGACCTGCGACTCGCCCGGCGACAGGGTCAGCACATCCACGCCGGTCTCGGTGACCGCGATCATGTGCTCCCACTGCGCCGACAGCTTGCGGTCCTTGGTCACCACGGTCCAACCGTCCGGCAGCACCTTGTTGTAGCGGGTGCCCTCGTTGATCATCGGCTCGATGGTGAAGGTCATGCCCGGCTGCAGCACCAGGCCCTGGCCCGGGCGGCCGTAATGCACCACCTGCGGCTCGTCGTGGTAGACCTTGCCGATGCCGTGGCCGCAGTACTCGCGCACCACGCTGAAACGCTCGCCTTCGGCATAGCTCTGGATAGCATGGCCGATGTCGCCCAGGGTGGCGCCCGGACGCACCGCGCGAATGCCGCGCCACATCGCTTCGTAGGTGGTTTCCACCAGGCGGCGCGCCATCACCGACGGCGTGCCGACGAAGTACATGCGGCTGGTGTCGCCGTGCCAGCCGTCCTTGATGACGGTGACGTCGATATTGACGATGTCGCCATCCTTGAGCACCTTCCCTTCACTGGGGATGCCGTGGCAGATGACGTTGTTGACCGAGGTGCACACGGTCTTGGGGAAGCCGCGGTAGCCAACGTTGGCCGGAATGGCGCCCTGCACGTTCACGATATGGTCGTGGCAGATGCGGTCCAGTTCCTCGGTGGTGACACCGGGCTTGACGTGGGGGGTGACGATGTCGAGCACTTCACTGGCCAGGCGGCCGGCGATGCGCATCATCTCGATTTCCTGCGGGGTTTTCAGATTCACGCTCATGGCGCCCATTATCGCTGATCCAGCTGCAATCTGAACGAACGCCACCCAACTGGCGATCCGGGCCATGCACGGTTCCGGCAAGGAAATTGAAAGCGTGACGGACTAGGCCCTTTCGAGTCCCTATTTATCACGGATTACAGACACTTGCGCTGCCTAAGCTGGCGCCAGCGTCGTCAAAGCGGCACCGATCGTGCCGTCTTCGCCTTGTTCAACAGACCTTCGGGTCAGGGAGGTTGTCCATGCGATCCCCACTTCGCTCCCCGCTGGCCTGGGCCATCGCCGGGCTGCTGATGTCCAGCCCGGTGCTGGCCGCCGACACCACCACCTTCAACGTCACCCTGGTGGTCACCAAGGCGTGCACGATCACCGCCGCGGCGGCCACCAACGTGGATTTCGGCACCGCCGCCTCCACCACCACCACGCCCACGCTGGGCCAGGGCACGGTGACCGCGCAGTGCTCGGCGCTGACCCCGTACACGATTTCGCTGAATGCGGGCGCCAACGCCAGCACCGCCAATGACGTCACCACCCGCCGGATGAAGAACACCAATGCGGCGGTGACCGCCAACAACTATGTCGGTTACCAGCTGTACCAGGATGCCGCGCACACGCTGGTATGGGGGGCCACCACCGGCACCAACACCCAGGCCGGCATCGGCACCGGCCTGGCGGTGCCCTACATCGTCTACGGCCAGATCCTGAACCTGAGCACCAACAACCCGGCCACCGGTAACTACCTGGATACGGTCACCGCCACGATCACCTATTGATGGAGCACGCCCGCATGGCCGGATCCCGCCCGTGGCGCGCCACCGGCGTGGCGCTGCTCGCCCTCTGCCTGCTGGCGGCCCCCATGGCAGGGGCCACCAGTTTGCAGGTGGCCCCCACCAGCCTGCAGCTGGAAGCCCGCCAACGCGCCGGCGAACTGTGGCTGACCAACAGCGGCACTTCACCGGTGAAGCTGCAGGTGCGTGTGTTCCGCTGGGTCCAGCAGAACGGGCAGGAACAGCTGCTGCCCACCGATGAACTGGTCGCCACCCCGCCGATGCAGGAACTGGCGGCCGGACAGCAGCAGCTGGTGCGGGTGATGCGGCCCACCCGTGAGCCGCCGCCGGCCCAGCAGTACTACCGGCTGATCGTGGACGAGGTGCCCGACCTGGCCACCCGCGCTGACGGCATGCAGTTCGTGCTGCGCTATTCGATCCCGGTATTCGTGCAACCGGCGTCGGGCAAGCTGGCCGCACGGCTGCAGGCCCGGCTGGTGCGGCTGGACGATGGCCGCGACGGCGTGGAGGTGTCCAATTCAGGCGACAGTTACGCACAGATCGCCGACCTCGCGCTGGGCAGTGCCAAGCGCCCGCGCATCGTGCACCCCGGCCTGCTGGGCTACGTACTGCCCGGCCAGGTGATGCGCTGGCCGCTCGAACGCACGGCGATCGACCGCGACAACGACCAGATCACGGCCAAGCTCAATGGCGAGTCGGAACAGACGCCACTGTCGCCACCACCGGCTCGCTGAGGCGTTGATGGGCGCGCTGCTTGCTGCCCTGGCTCCTGCGGCGACCGAAGCCGCCGATGTGTCCGGCGCAGGAGCCACCGGGGCTGCCGATGTATCCGGCGTGTCCGCCGATGCCATCCTGCCGCCTCCCACTCCGCTCACCGCCAGCCAGACGCTGTACCTGGACGTATCGCTCAACAGCACGCCGCGCGGCCTGCTGCCATTCACCGACAATCGCGGTCGCCTGCAGGCCAGTCCCGAAGTGCTGCGCCAGCTCGGCTTCAATGCCAGCGGCGACGCGCCGGTGTACCTGGACCAGATCAGCGGCGCGGTGGTGCGCTATGACGCCCACATGCAGACCCTGGCACTGGACGTACCGCTGGACCAGCTGACCCTGCCGACCACCGTGCTCAGCCGCCCGCAGGCGCGCGCGCCCGCTGGCAGTGCATCGCCCGGCGTGCTGCTCAACTACGACGTGTATGGCAGCCGGGTGGACACGCTCGGCAACCTCAGCCTGAGCTCGGAACTGCGCCTGTTCGGCGTCGGCAACGGCACGTTCGAGAACACCGCGATCAGCCGTCGCTACCAGCAGCCCGGCGACCGCCGCTGGCGTGGCGAGAGCGTGCGCCTGGATACGCGCTGGAGCCTGGATTTCCCCGACCAGGCAATGACCCTGGAGGTTGGCGACTTCTACAGCGGCTTCGTCGACTGGACCCGGCCGGTGCGCCTGGGCGGCCTGCAGGTCGGCCGCAACTATGGCCTGCAACCGTATCGCGTGCTGACCCCCACCCCCAGTTTCCTCGGCCAGGCGGTGGTGCCCTCCACGGTCGAGCTGTATGTCGATGGCCTGCGCCAGTACAGCGGCCAGGTGCCGGTCGGCCCGTTCCAGCTGGCCGCGCAACCCGGCATCAGCGGCACCGGCAGCGCCCAGGTGGTGGTGACCGATGCGTTCGGCCGCATGCAGACGCTGGATTTCAGCTTCTATGGCACCCAGCAGCTGCTGGCCAAGGGGTTGTCGGACTGGTCGCTGGGCGTCGGCCATCTGCGCGAAGACTTCGGCCAGCGCTCGTTCGCCTACGACGACCGCACGGTTGCAAGCGCCAGCTGGCGCGGCGGCGTCAGCGATACATTCACCGGCGAAGCACATGCCGAAGGCGGCGCTGGCCTGGCCCAGGCCGGCCTCGGCGGCTGGTGGCTGCTCGGCAGTGCCGGCGTGTTCAACGCCGCCTATGCGCACAGCGACTACCACGGCCTGCAGGGCGGGCAATGGGCGCTGGGCTACAGCTGGAACAACCGCCGCCTCAACGTCAACCTGCGCAGCGTGCGCAGCCACGGCGACTACCGCGACCTGGGCGCGTTGCAGGGCAACCTGCCGCCGAGCATCAGCGAACAGGCCACGGTCGGCATGGATCTGCTGCGGCTGGGCACGCTCAGCGCCAGCTACCTGCGCCTGCGCTATCCCGATGGCGAGGACAACCGCTACGCCAGCCTGTTCTGGTCGCGCACCTGGAGCCAGCGCTGGTCGGCCTACCTGTCGGTGAACCAGAACCTGGACCAGAGCGACGACCGCAGCATCTATCTGTCGGTGACCGCCAGTCTCGGCAACAACCGCCAGGCCAGCCTGTCCAGCCAGCGCAATGGCGACAGCCAGAGCTGGGTGGCCGACGTCACCCAGCCGGTGCCGGGCGATGGCAGTGCCGGCGGTGTTGGCTGGCGCGCCCAGGTCCGTCATGGCGAAGACGGCAATGGCGGCCTGGCCGAGGTCGGCATCCTCAACGATGTCGGCCGCTACTCGTTCGGTGCGTCGCGCCAGGGCGGCCTGAACTATGCCTACGCCAGTGCCAGCGGCAGCCTGGTGTGGATGGGCGGGCACGCCTTCGCCACCCGCGAGGTCTCCGATGCGTTCGCGGTGATCAGCACCAACGGCGTCGGCGGCGTGCCGGTACGACTGGAGAACCGCCTGATCGGCGTCACCGATGATCGCGGCCTGCTGCTGGTCAGCCCGCTGCTGTCCTGGCAGCGCAACCGGGTCTCGATCGACACGCTCGACCTGCCCGAGGACATGCGCGCCGACCGCATCGAGGACTGGGTAACGCCGCGCCAGCGCGCAGGCACCCGTGTCACGTTCCAGCTGCGTTCGCGGCCCTCGCTGAGCCTGACCCTGCTGGGCATGGATGGCCAACCGCTGGAGGTCGGCAGCGAAGTGCAGCTGCCCGATGGCCGCCAGGCGACCGTTGGCTATGACGGCCTGCTCTACCTCGAGGATGTGGCTGCCGGCAGCATGCTGTACGTCACCACCAGCCGCGGCCAGTGCCGGCTGAAGGTGCCGGACCTGCCCAGGGTGGTGGCGTCCGGCGCCCGGCCGAAGCCAGCACCGCTGCACTGCATCCCGGAGGTGGCGCCATGAGGCTGCTGCTTGGCCTGCTGCTGGTGGCTGGGCTGCTGCCCGCGGCACCGGCGCGCGCCATCGCGGTCTGCACGGCCATCGCCGACCCGACACTGCCGTTCGGCAACGTCAACAGCAATGCGCCGGGCGCAACCACGGGCACGCTCAACATCACGGTGAACTGCACCACCTCCGCGCTGAGCCTGCTGGCCACCACCGGGGTGCGGGTGTGCGTGGGCATCGGTGCCGGCAGCGGTGGCGGCAGCAGCGCCAGCTGGCGGACGATGAAGACCGGCACCAGCGACAGCATGAATTTCCAGCTCTACAACACCTCCAACTTCAGCCAGGTGACCGGCCTGACCCCGCGCGGCACACCACCGGCGCAGGAACTGACCTTGACCTACAACGTGCCCCTGACCGGCGGCAACGGCACGCAGGCCACACAGCTGTTCGCACAGATCCCGGCCAATCAGATCCTGGCCTCGGGCGCGTACAGCAGCACCTTCAGCGGTGCCAGCGTGGTCCTGACCTGGGCCTGGAACGAAGTGCTGCTCGGCACCGCCACCGTGCCGGCCAACTGCAATGGCGGCGCCACCGGCACCAACAGCGCCAGCGCCGCGTTCAGCTTCACCGCCACCGCCAACGTGCTGCCGCAGTGCGGCAGCTACGTCACCACCAACATGAACTTCGGCAACGTCACCGGTGGCATTCCCGCCAACATCGACCAGACCGCCACGCTGACCCTGACCTGCCTGAAGAACACCGCCTACCAGATCAGCCTGAACAACGGCCAGAACAACCCCGCTGCCACCAGCACGCGGCGCATGGCCACCACCCTTGGCACCGGCACCTACTACCTCACCTATGAGCTTTACCGCGATGCGGCACGCAGCCTGCGCTGGGGCAACACCCTCAACGTTGATACCGTCGGCGGCACCGGAAGTGGCAGCGCGCAGCAGCTGACCATCTATGGCCGGGTGCCGCCGGTCACCGGCCAGCCCCCTGCCGGCACCTACAACGATCTGGTACAGGTGACGATCACCTATTGACGCGCGTGCCGACCCGCGGTCGGCCCCCACCTACAGATCCGGCCGATCCGGCCGATACCGCGCAACGAGTCTTTCGACACACGGGATGGCAGGTGGTTCGCGCACTTCTGATCGCGGCGATGCTGGTCGCCAGTACGCCCGCGTGGGCCGACCCCAGCAGCAGTGGCGTGCAGATCCGGCTGACCGTGGTCGAGGCGTGCAGCGGTGACACCGGCGGCGACCACTGTCCATCCCCGCCTCAGCGCAGCGATGCACCGCAGCTGCCCCCCCAGGTCCGCGACCTTGCCCCGCCGGCAGCCGACGACGATGCAGCACCTGCCGTGACCGTCATCTACTGATGCGCACACGGCTGACCCTGCTGGCGCTGCTGCTGGCGTCGCCGGCCGCGGCGGCGCTGGACCTGCTGCCGACCACGCTGCAGCTGCCAGCCGACGGCGGCCATACCGCGCTGTGGCTGTACAACCCCGGCCCGGGTCGCTGGCAGGGCCAGGTGAGGATCCTGGCCTGGGAGCAGCAGGCGGACGCCGAGCGACTGCGCCCCAGCGACCAGATCGTGGCCAGCCCGGTCCAGCTGGACCTGCCACCGGGCGCCCGCCAGCGCATCTGGCTACTGCCGCGCCTGCCGTCTCCCGTGGCCAGCGAACGGGCCTACCGGGTCGTGCTCGCGCCCAGCGCGCCTGGCCTGCCGCGCTACTCGCTGCCCCTGTTCCGGGGGCATGCCGCGCCACTGGCGCAGCCCCGGCTACGGTCCGAGGTCGACCCTGGGCCGTCGCACCCTACCCTGCGACTGGCCAATACGGGTACCCTGCACGCCCGCCTGCACGACCTCGCCTTCGTTGCCGACGATGGCCAGCGCCTCGTACTGCTGCCCGGCCTGGCCGGCTATGTGCTGGCAGGCCAGGAGCGCCATTGGGCACTACCTGCGCATGCCCGCGGCTATGCCGGCGGCCATTTCCAGGCCCGGCTGCAGGACGGCCGCGTGGTCGAACTGTCCACACCGGACCCGGCAATTGCAGCGAGCGCACCGAGCGGGCTATAATCGACCGGATTCCTGCCGCCTGCGTGCGCGGGAAACCCGTCCACACCGGACGTCACCGGTGAATCCACACCTGCTGCCCCCATCCGTGCCGGGGTGCTCCGCAAGGAGTTCGGCCACGGAGGCAACAGGGAAGCCCAACCCCGGAACCGATCGCGCTTCCATGCGCCCGCATACCTATCCCCGCGGGCGGAATCGCTGGTTCCATATCAGGAGTATTGCAATGCCCCAGGTCACCATGCGTCAGATGCTGGAAGCCGGCGTCCACTTCGGCCACCAGACCCGCTACTGGAACCCGAAGATGGCTCCGTACATCTTCGGCGCCCGCGGCAAGATCCACATCATCAACCTGGAAAAGACCGTCCCGCTGTTCAACGACGCGATGAACTTCATCTCGTCGGTGGCCCAGAAGCGCGGCACCGTCCTGTTCCTGGGCACCAAGCGCAGCGCCCGCGAAACCATCAAGGAAGAAGCCGAGCGTTGCGGCATGCCGTTCATGAACCAGCGTTGGCTGGGCGGCACCCTGACCAACTTCCGTACCGTCAAGCAGTCGGTTGCCCGCCTGAAGGAACTGGAAGCCGGTGAAACCGACGGCACCTTCGAGAAGCTGGTCAAGCACGAAGTGCTGGGCCTGCGTCGCGAGCGCGACAAGCTGGAAGCCTCGCTGGGCGGCATCAAGGACATGAACCGCCTGCCGGACGCCATCTTCGTGATCGACATCGGCCACGAAGACATCGCGATCAAGGAAGCCAAGAAGCTGGGCATCCCGGTCATCGCCGTGGTCGACACCAACTACAACCCGGAACTGGTTGATTACGCCATCCCGGGCAACGACGACGCCATCCGCGCTGTGCAGCTGTACGCCCGCGCTGCGGCCGACGCCGTGCTGGAAGGCAAGGCTGCTGCTCCGCACGCCGCCTCGGTGCGCGAGGAAGAGTTTGCTGAAGCCGCTGCTGAAGGCGAAGACAAGCCGGCCCGCCGCGCTCCGGCGAAGAAGGCCGCCAAGAAGGGCGACGACGCCCAGGCCTGATCCAGGCCCCGGGGTGGACGCCCGGCGTCCACCCTCCCTGCGCGCAGCCCTTGGCGCGTGACAGGACCGTGTCACACGGGCCGGCCACCATGCCGGCCCAACCCCTTTCTTTCGTGAGGTAATCCCGTGGAAATCACTGCTTCCCTGGTCAAGGAACTGCGCGAGCGCACCGGCGCCGGCATGATGGAATGCAAGAAGGCGCTCACCGAAGCCAACGGCGACATCAACGCCGCCGCTGAAGCCATGCGCAAGTCCGGCGCTGCCAAGGCCGACAAGAAGGCTGACCGCGTGGCTGCCGAAGGCCGTCTGGGCCTGGCCCAGGATGGCGGCAAGGCCGTGCTGGTCGAAGTCAACTCGGAAACCGACTTCGTCGCCAACGACGACAACTTCAAGTCCTTCGTCAACGCCGTCGCCGCTGCTGCCCTGGCATCGGGCGCCAACGACGTCGAAGCCGTGAAGGCTGCCAAGCTGGCCGACGGCCGCACCGTTGAAGAAGCCCGCGCCACCGCCGTGCAGACCCTGGGTGAGAACATCCAGATCCGTCGCATGGTGAAGGTGGATGGCAACAACACCATCGGCGCCTACGTCCACACCAACGGCAAGGTCGGCGTGCTGGTCGACCTGGTCGGCGGCGACGTCGAGCTGGCCCGTGGCCTGGCCATGCACGTGGCCGCGCTGAAGCCGCCGCACAACAAGGCTGCCGATGTGCCGGCCGAGTTCGTCGAGAAGGAAAAGGAAATCGAACTGGCGAAGATGTCCGAGAAGGACAAGTCCAAGCCGGCCGACATCCTGGAAAAGATCATCAGCGGCAAGATCAACAAGATCGTCAGCGACGTGACCCTGTACGGCCAGACCTACGTGCTGGGCGACACCACCGTCGAGCAGGTGGTCAAGGCCGCCGGCGCCGACGTGGCGGGCTTCAAGCTGCTGATCGTGGGCGAAGGCATCGAGAAGGTGGTGGAAGACTACGCCGCCGAAGTCGCCAAGGCGATGCAGGTCTGATTCCAGCCCTCCGGCTGTGAAGCGACCAGAAGGAGCCGCGGGAAACCGCGGCTCTTTTTTTTGTGCCCGCTGCACCTGTGGGTGCGCACACCGACGCCGGGCACACACCGGCGCCCAGGGGCCTTTGCGTTGCGCACGAATCAAGCCGATACTCGGCGCAGGGAAACCGCAGTCACTTAGCAGGAACAAAATTCGCGGACTGTGATGCATTCCTAGGTATTCTTGTCCCAATGGAATTGAACGACCCGACATGCCTCCCGAGCTGACAGCTGCCCTGGCGCTCTGCCGCAACCTGCCTTCGCCACCCGGTATTGCCCTGCGCATCATCGAACTGGCCCAGGACCCGGAAGCGGACATCGCCACCGCCGCCGACATCATCGCCATCGACATGGCGTTGAGCGCTCGCATGCTGCGCATCGCCAATTCCCCCCTGTACGCCAGCCGGCGCCGGATCGAGAACCTCGGCCAGGCGCTGACCATGCTCGGCCTGAATGCCACCATCAGCCTGGCCCTCGGCTTCACCGTCACCCAGGGCCTGACCGGTGGCAGTGGCGAATGCCACGACCTGCGCCAGCGCGCCTGGAAGCGCAGCATCCTCAGCGCCCTGGCCGCCAGCCAGCTGGGGCAGGCGCGCGGCCTGCGCCGCCTGGAGGAACTGATGCTGGCCGGCCTGCTGCAGGACCTGGGCGTGCTGTGCCTGGCCCAGGCCGAGTCGGAACGCTACCTGCCCCTGCTGCGCGAAGCGCGCGACAACACCGATCTGGTCGCGCGCGAGCGCGACGAACTGGGCTGCAGCCATGCCGACGTCGGCGCCTGGGTGGCCGAGCAATGGGGCCTGCCGCGCTATCTGGTGGAGAGCATCAGCCACAGCGAGGACCAGGACGCGGTCGAATCACCCTTCCAGGCCTGCGTGCAGCTGTCCGGCGCCGTCGCCGACATCTGGCTGGACGAGGATGCCGACACCGCCCGCGAACGCGCCCTGCAGCAGGTGCACGACCACCTGGAACTGGACAGCGCCCGCTTCGACCAGGTGCTCGCGCGCATCAGCGAGACCCTGCCGGACATCGCCAGCCTGTTCGAGGCCGGGCTGAATTCGCCTTCGCGTGTGCGTGAACTGATCGACCACGCACAGGAGCTGGCCACCCTGCGCAACCTGCGCGAACTGCAGGATGCCGACCAGGCGCGCCGCCGCGCCGACGAATTCGAAGCCCGGGCCAAGCGCCTGGCCGACCAGGCCCACCGCGACGCGCTGACCGGCGTGCTCAACCGTCGCCAGCTGGAAGCGGTGCTCGAACAGGAGTTCCTGCGTGCCGGCCGCCAGGGCTGGCCGCTGTCGGTGGCGTTCATCGATCTGGACGATTTCAAGAAGATCAACGATGCGCATGGCCACCTGACCGGCGATGAGGTGCTGCGCGCCTTCGCTGGCAAGCTGCAGGGCCAGCTGCGCAACAGCGACACCGTGGCCCGTTTCGGTGGCGAGGAGTTCGTTGCGCTGCTGCCCAATACCAGCGAAACCGTGGCACTGGACGTGATCCGCCGGGTGCTGGCCAACATCGTCGCCACGCCGATGGCCGAGCTGGAAGGCGGCCCGCTGTTCGTCACCTTCTCGGCCGGCGTGGCCACCCAAGGCGGCTACGAGCGCTTCGCCGACGTGCAGGACCTGCTGCGCGCGGCCGACGACGTCCTGTATCGCTCCAAGAATCTCGGCCGCAACCGGGTGATCGCCCGCTCCCCTGGCGCTCTTGGCCACGACGAGCTGTCGGCGACCGCTGGCGCCGAGCTGGGCTGAACGGGGAGCCCCGGCTGACCGGGGCAAACGCCGGAATTTTGCGCCGCAGTGCACAAAACACTTTGGCAGGACGCTGCATGCGCGTAGAATCGCCCGCGATTTCCACGCACCCGAGGTCCCCATGTCCAAGCTCGCCTATCGCCGCATCCTTCTGAAACTGTCCGGGGAGGCGCTGATGGGAGATGAGGACTACGGCATCGACCCGAAGATCATCAACCGCCTGGCCCGCGAGGTCATCGAAGCCCAGCAGGCCGGTGCCGAAGTGGCCCTGGTGATCGGCGGCGGCAACATCTTCCGCGGTGCCGGCCTGGCCGCTGGCGGCATGGACCGGGTCACCGGCGACCAGATGGGCATGCTGGCCACGGTCATCAACGCCCTGGCCATGCAGGACGCCCTGGAGAAGCTGGGCGCCAAGGCCCGCGTGATGAGCGCGATCAAGATCAACGACGTGTGCGAGGACTACATCCGCCGCCGCGCCATCCGCCACCTTGAAAAGGGCCGCCTGGTGATCTTCGCCGCCGGCGTCGGCAGCCCGTTCTTCACCACCGATTCCGGCGCCGCCCTGCGCGCGATCGAGATCGGCGCCGACCTGCTGCTGAAGGCCACCAAGGTCGACGGCGTGTACGACAAGGACCCGAACAAGCACAGCGATGCGGTCCGCTTCGACAGCCTGAGTTACGACGAAGTGATCCGACGCGGCCTGGAAGTGATGGATACCGCCGCCTTCGCCCTGGCCCGTGACAGCGACCTGCCGATGCGCGTGTTCGACATGGGCCAGCCGGGCGAGCTGCTGAAGATCCTCAATGGCGAGAACATCGGCACCCTGGTCCAGGGCCGCGATCAGGCCTGAGCCTGAGCGCGAGGCGACAACCGGGCCGATCCAGGCCCGGCAGCGTCCCGTATTCGCCTATAATCGCCCGATTCCAGATACATCCAGGACCGGGCGATGCTCAACGACATCAAGAACAACGCGCAGACGCGCATGGCCAAGAGCATCGACGCTCTGAAGCACACCCTCACCTCCATCCGCACCGGGCGTGCCACTCCCGCCCTGCTGGACCGCGTGACGGTCAATGCCTATGGCAATGCCAGCACCCCGCTGAACCAGGTCGCCTCGATCTCCAACGCCGATGCCCACTCGCTGCTGGTCACGCCCTTCGACAAGAGCATGATCAAGGAAATCGAGAAGGGGCTGTACAACCACGAGTTCACCCCGAACACGCTGGGCGCCGCGATCCGCATCAACATGCCGCCGCCGACCGAAGAGCGCCGCAAGGAGCTGGTCAAGCAGGTGCAGAAGGAAGGCGAAGGCGCCAAGATCGCCGTGCGCAACATCCGTCAGGACGCGAACAAGGAAATCGCCAAGCTGGTCAAGGACAAGGCGATCAGCGAAGACGAGAAGAAGCGCGGCGAAGACGACATCCAGAAGCTCACCGACGGCAGCATCAAGGACGTCGACAAGGTTGTCGCCGAGAAGGAAAAAGAACTGCTGTCGGTCTGAAGTCGATGCCTTCAGTCCCGCCTCCGTTGCCGGCTGCCCTGCCCCGCCACGTTGCCATCATCATGGATGGCAACGGCCGTTGGGCACAGCAGCGCCGCCGCCCGCGCGTGATCGGCCACCGTGCCGGCGCGCGCGCGGTCAACCGCACCATCGAACGCTGCCTTGAACTGGGCATTCCCGCGCTGACCCTGTTCGCGTTCTCCAGCGAGAACTGGGGCCGGCCGCAGGAAGAAGTCGATGCGTTGATGAAGCTGTTCCTCGGCGCGCTCGACCGCGAAGTGGACGAGCTGCATCGGCGTGGCGTGCGCGTGCGCTTCATCGGTGAACGCGAACGCTTCGGTGCTGGACTGGTCAGCCGCATGCAGCTGGCCGAGCAGCGTACTGCCGACAACACCACCCTGACCCTGTCGATCGCCGCCAGCTACGGTGGCCGCCAGGATATCGCCCGTGCCGCGCGCGCCCTGGCCGTTGAAGTGGCCGCCGGCCGCCTGCTGCCCGAACAGATCGACGAATCGCTGCTGGGCAGCCAGGTGGCCCTGGCCGACCTGCCGGCACCGGACCTGTTCATCCGCACCGGGGGCGATACGCGCATCAGCAATTTCCTGCTGTGGCAGCTGGCGTACACCGAGCTGTGGTTCACCGAGGCCCTGTGGCCGGACTTCGACGCCGAGCTGCTGCAGCAGGCGCTGGACGCCTATGCCAGCCGCGAGCGTCGTTTCGGTTTGACCAGCGCCCAGATCGCCGCACTGGCCACCGAGACCTCCAGCCCATGACCAAGACCCGAGTACTCGCCGCGCTGATCATGGCGCCGGTGGCCATTGCCGCGATCCTGCTGCTGCCGACGCAATGGCTGGCCGCCGCCGCCGCCGCCGTGCTGCTGATCGGCCTGTGGGAGTGGCTGAAGCTGGCCGGCATCGAAGACACCCTGGCGCGCACCGTCCTGCTGGTGCTGAACCTGCTGCTGATGGTGCTGCTGGTGTGGGCCGATGGCAGCACACTGGTGCTGTTCCAGATCACTACATTGGCCGGTGTCGCCTGGTGGCTGGCCGCACTGGTCTGGCTGCGCTTCTTCAACTTCGGCGCGCAGCCGTCGGCGCCTTCGCGGATCGTGAAGATGCTGGCCGGCACCCTGGCCATCGTGCCGGCCTGGGCCGCACTGGTGCTGATCCATGCCGGTGGCGATCCGCCGGGCAAGCAGGGCCACCTGTGGCTGCTGGCCGCGCTGGCCCTGGTCTGGGCGGCCGATTCGGGCGCCTATTTCGCCGGCCGACGCTTCGGCAAGCACAAGCTGGCCCCGCGCATCAGCCCCAACAAGACCTGGGAAGGCCTGTTCGGCGGCCTGCTGGCCGGTGTTGCTGTGGCCGTGGGCCTGGGCTGGCTGGCGGGCATCGACGTCGCACACCTGCCGGGCCTGCTGATCACCTCGGTGGTGGCGGTGTTCGCGTCGGTGCTGGGCGATCTGTTCGAGAGCCTGATCAAGCGCCACGCCGGTGCCAAGGACTCCGGCCACCTGATTCCGGGCCATGGCGGCGTGCTCGACCGTGTCGACGGCGTCCTCGCCGCCGTTCCGGTGTTCGCGCTGGGCAAGGAAATCTTCGGGTTCTGACCATGAATGCTGCCGCAGACCTGCGCCGGGTCGCCGTTTTCGGCGCCACCGGCTCGATCGGTGCCTCCACGCTGGACGTGATCGCCCGCCACCCGCAGCGTTACCAGGCGACCGTGCTGGCTGCCGGCCGCCAGCTGCACGCGTTGCTGGCATTGTGCCGCCAGCACAAGCCCGAGCACGCGGTGATCGCCGACGAATCACTGTATGCCGAGCTGCGCGACGGCCTGCGCGAGGCCGGCCTGGCCACCGAGGCCCATGCGGGTGCTGCCGCGGTGGACCAGCTGGCCGCCAGCGATGCCTGCGACACGGTGGTCGCGGCCATCGTCGGCGCCGCTGGACTGTCCTCGACCCTGGCCGCCGCCGCAGCCGGCAAGCGCATCCTGCTGGCCAACAAGGAATCGCTGGTGCTGGCCGGCGAGCTGCTGACCCGCACCGCCGAACGGGCCGGCGCCGAAATCATCCCGATCGACAGCGAGCACAGCGCGATCTTCCAGTGCCTGCGCTCGCGCGATGCCAGCATCGAGGGTGCCGGCGTGCGCCGGATCCTGCTGACCGCCTCCGGCGGCCCGTTCCGTGGCCGCAGCCGTGCCGAACTGGCCCAGGTCACCCCGGCGCAGGCCGTGGCCCACCCGAAATGGTCGATGGGCCCGAAGATCTCGGTCGATTCGGCGACGTTGATGAACAAGGGCCTGGAAGTCATCGAGGCGCATCACCTGTTCGCGGTGCCCGGCGAGCGCATCGAGGTGCTGGTGCACCCGCAGAGCCTGGTGCATTCGCTGGTCGAGTTCGTGGACGGCTCGACCCTGGCGCAGATGGGCCTGCCGGACATGCGCACCACGCTTGCGGTCGGCCTCGGCTGGCCGCAGCGCATCGAGTCGGGCGTGGCCGGGCTGGATCTGCTGGCCCAGGGCCGGCTGGATTTCGAGGCCCCGGACACCGACGCGTTCCCCTGCCTGGCCCTGGCCTGGCAGGCGATGCAGGCGGGCGGAACCGCACCGGCGGTGCTGAACGCCGCCAATGAAGAGGCGGTTTCAGCGTTTCTTCAGGGCCGGATCGGTTTCCTGACCATCCCGGAGCTGGTTGCTAACGCTCTTTCAACACTGCCGACCCAAGCAGCCGATACACTGGAGGTCCTGTTGTCCGCCGACCAGCGGGCACGCCAGCTGACCCTGAACGCCATCGACGCCGCCTGAACGACCGCCTCGCCCAGCATGACGACGCCGCCTCTGCCCACCACTGTGACCCTGCATGACTGACTTCATCGGATCGGTCTGGTGGATGATTGTCAGCCTCGGGCTGCTGGTCACGTTCCACGAATTCGGGCATTACTGGGTCGGCCGCCTGTGCGGGGTCAAGATCCTGCGCTTCTCGGTCGGCTTCGGCCGCCCGCTGTGGTCGCGCCGCGACAGGCACGGCACCGAGTTCGCCATCGCCGCCATTCCGCTGGGCGGCTACGTGAAATTCCTCGACGAGCGCGAGGTCGAAGTCCATCCGCACGAGCGCGGCCAGGCCTTCAACCACAAGACCGTCTGGCAGCGCATCGCGATTGTCGCTGCCGGTCCGATCGCCAATCTGCTGCTGTGCATCCTGCTGCTGTGGGCGATGTTCGTGATCGGCAAGCAGGACTATTCGCCGACCATCGGCCGGGTCAGCGGCATCGCCGCCACGGCCGGACTGGTCAGCGGCGACCGCGTGCTGCGGGTGGATGACCGCCAGGTAGTCACCCTCGGCGACGCCAGCATGGCACTGACCGCGGCCGCGATGGACCGCCGTGACGTGACGCTGGAAGTGCTCGATCCCGCCGACCAGGTGCGCGTGCGCACCCTGCCGCTGTCGCAGCTGCCGGCTGGCTTCGATGAACGACGGGTGCCGATCCTGGCCGGCCTGTACTGGCAATCCTGGCTGCAGCCGGCGCTGGTCGACTCGTTGACCGCCGATTCGGCGGTGGCCGGGCAGCTGCAGCCGGGCGATCTGATCGTGGCCATCGACGGCCAGCGCATCGACAGCGTCGATCAGGTCATTGGCGAAATCCAGGCCCTGGGCCGCGCCGGTGGCCCGGGCATGATCGAGGTCCTGCGCGGCGGTGAACGCCTTGCGCTGGAAGTGACACCGCGCCAGGGCAAGGATGGCAAGGGCAATCCGGTCTGGCAGATCGGCGTCGGTTTCCCCACCACCTACAGCCCCGCCTACGACACCCTGCTGCGCTATGGTCCGCTCGACGCGGTGACCGTGGCCGTTCGCGAAACCGGCCGCCTGGCCGCCGACTCGCTGGGCATGATGGGCCGCATCGTCACCGGCAAAGCCTCGCTGCAGAACGTTTCCGGGCCGGTCACCATCGCCCGCGTGGCCAACGTCTCGGCCAAGCGCGGCCTCGACTGGTTCCTGCAGTTCCTTGCCCTGCTGTCCCTCAGCCTGTGCATCATCAACCTGCTGCCGATCCCGATCTTGGACGGCGGGCACCTGCTGTATTACCTTATCGAGTTGGTCAAGGGCAGCCCGCTGAGCGAGCGTGCCATCGCCGCCGGCCAATACATCGGCCTGGCGTTGCTGGCCGGGCTGATGGGGTTGGCGTTCTACAACGACATCCTCGGCCTGGTCCCGCGATGAACTTTTCCACGTTGTTGCCGTCTACAGCGTCGGCATCCCGCACCAATGAAATCGACCTTCCTACCGGACGTGACATGACGCGACTCCCCAATCGCCGCCTGCTGGCCCTCGCCCTCGCCGCCGTCACCGGCGCTCCCGCCCTGGCCCAGGCAGCCGAGCCCTTCACTGTCAGCGACATCCGCGTCGATGGCCTGCAGCGCATCAGCTCGGGCACGGTGTTCACCTACCTTCCGGTGGAACGTGGCGAGACCATCACCGACAACAAGGTCGGCGAGACCATCCGCGCCCTGTACAAGACCGGCTTCTTCGAAGACGTACAGCTGGACCGCCAGGGCAACATCCTGGTGGTGACGGTCAAGGAACGCCCGGCGATCAACAAGCTGACCGTCACCGGCAACAAGGACATCAAGTCCGAGCAGCTGCTGAAGGGCCTGTCCGACATCGGCCTGACCGAAGGCGGCACCTTCGACCGCCTGAGCCTGGACCGCGTGACCCAGGAACTGCGTCGCCAGTACAACGACCGTGGCAAGTACACCGTCGAGATCACCCCGACCGTGAGCCCGCTGGACCGCAACCGCGTGGACATCGCGATCGCCATCAAGGAAGGCAAGGCGGCCAAGATCCGTCACGTCAACCTGGTCGGCACCGAGAAGTTCGAGAGCAAGGACATCCTGGAGACCTGGGAGTCCAAGGAGCACAACTGGGCCTCGTGGTACCGCCGTGACGACCAGTACTCCAAGGAAAAACTGTCCGGCGACCTGGAAAAGCTCAACTCCTGGTACCTGGACCGCGGCTACGTCGACTTCAGCATCGATTCGACCCAGGTCTCGATCAGCCCCGACAAGCGCGACATGTTCCTGACCGCGGGCGTGACCGAGGGTGCGCAGTACAAGATTTCCGAGATCAAGGTCAGCGGCGACACCATCCTCCCGCAGGAGGACGTCGAGCGCATGGTGATCCAGAAGTCCGGCGACACGTTCTCGCGTGCGCTGCTGGAATTCAGCTCGGACACCATCACCAACTCGCTGTCCAACATCGGCTACGCGTTCGCCAAGGTGAACCCGATCCCGACCACCAACCGCCCCGACCAGACCGTGGCGATCAACATGCAGGTCGTGCCGGGCCCGCGCGTGTCGGTGCGCCGCATCCTGTTCCGTGGCAACACCCGCACGTCCGACGAAGTGATGCGTCGCGAAATGCGCCAGTTCGAGAACAGCTGGTACTCGCAGGCCGCGATCGACCGCTCCAAGATCCGCCTGCAGCGCCTGGGCTACTTCGAGTCGGTGGACGTCGAAACCCCGGCCGTCAGCGGCAGCAACGACCAGGTCGACGTCGTCTACAACGTCAAGGAAACCACCTCCGGCAGCTTCGTGTTCGGCCTGGGCTATTCGCAGTCCTACGGCATGACCACCTCGGTGCAGCTGTCGCAGAACAACTTCCTCGGCGGCGGCAACCGCGTGTCGGTCGAAGCCTCGCGCAGCAGCTACCTGCAGCGCTATGGCTTCAGCTACACCAACCCGTACTTCACCGATGACGGCGTGTCGCTGGGCTACAACCTGTCCTGGCGCGAGCTGGACTACTCCGACTTCAACACCGCGCAGTACAACAGCACCAATGGTTCTGCGCAGGTGGTATTCGGCGTGCCGCTGACCGAGACCGACACCGTCTCGCTGATGTTCGGCATCGACAGCAACCAGATCACCACCTACCAGGGCTCGACCCCGCAATCGATCATCGATTACATCAACGCGGTCGGTCAGCGCACCTTCCACGCCTGGCGTACCGAGCTGGGCTGGGCACGCGACTCGCGCAACGACTACTTCATGCCGACCCGCGGTACCTATCAGCGCATCGGCCTGGAAGCCACGCTGCCGGGTTCGACCATCGAGTACTACAAGCTGAACTACCAGATCAGCAAGTACTGGCCGATCATGCCGTCGCTGGTGATCAACACCCGTGCAGAAGTGGGCTACGGCGATGCCTATGGCAATGACTACACCCGCACGCTGACCAACCCGGACGGCACCACCCGCACCGTCACCGCGAGTGGCCTGCCATTCTTCGAGAACTTCTACGCCGGCGGTACCAACTCGGTGCGTGGCTTCGAAGACAACACCCTGGGCCCGCGCGAAGTCACCAATGGCTATCCGGAAGGCCAGCCGCTGGGTGGTTCGCTGAAGACCGTCGGTTCGGTCGAAGCCTACTTCCCGCGCCTGTTCGACAGCCCGTCGGCACGCGTGTCGGCCTTCGTCGACTTCGGTAACGTCTACAACGGCACCAAGAACTTCAAGGCCAACGAACTGCGCGTCTCCACCGGTGTCGCCCTGCTGTGGCGCGCCCCGGTCGGCCCGATCTCGATCAGCTACGCCTTCCCGCTGAAGAAGGAAGACGATGACAAGATCGAACGTCTGCAATTCACCTTCGGTGGCCAGTTCTGAGGAACTTTGTTCCTCAGAACTGATCCACCTGCGGTGAATTGCCCCCGCATTTCACCTATCCCCCGCGCCGTTGGCGCGCCCCCCTTAACAGAAGGGGGGCTCTCCGCCAGACAG
>NZ_JAPTFX010000045.1:0-31021 GCF_030985895.1 Stenotrophomonas sp. Sm6012
TGCTGCCCTTGGTGCCCAGCACCTGGCCGGCCAGGTTGCGGTGGTTGGCCGCCAGTTCGTCACGCAACACGCCACGTGCCACGGCGTGCCAACGGCCGTTGACCTCCAGCGCATCAACCTGCTCGAACAGCCACGGCAGCTGCAGGGCGTCGCCCAGGCGGAAATGCACCTTGGACACGTCCACCGGCTTCAGCTTGCGGGTACGCGCCAGTTCGATGATGTCGAACGCCGGCTCCAGGAAGTGCAGTTCGGCCAGCTGCTGCGCCAGCGCGGACGGCAGGCCCTTCTCCTTCCACTCGGCCACCAGGGCTTCGTAGGTCGGACGTTGCGAATCCGGCAGCACGCCCGAGGCAACGCGGATGTCGTTGAACGGACCCTGGTAACGGTTGACCGCTTCGGTGATGCCCGGCATCGCGCCCGGGCGCGACAGCAGCCAGCGCACGAACGAACGCTGCAGCTTCCAGATCACTTCCAGTGCGTCGATCTGCACCGACTCCGGCACCTTGCCGTCGAGGGCATCGATCTGCGCCCACAGCGCGCGGGCATCCAGCGTCTCGCGGCTGATGGTGTAGGCCTTGGCGACCTCGGCGATGGAACGGCCGGTGTCTTCCTGCATGCGCATCAGGAAGGTGGCGCCCATGCGGTTGATGGTCTGGTTGGTCACGGCCGTGGCGATGATTTCGCGCTTCAGGCGGTGACGCTCCATCGCGTCGGCGTACTTCTTCTGCAGCGGGGTCGGGAAGTAGCGCTGCAGTTCCTTGGACAGGTACGGATCTTCCGGGATGTCCGAATCCAGCAGCTGGGCGAATGCCACCAGCTTGGAATAGGACAGCAGCACCGACAGTTCCGGACGGGTCAGGCCCTGGCCACGCGCCTTGCGCTGCGACAGCTCGGCATCGGACGGCAGGAACTCGATCTGGCGATCGAGCAGGCCCTGCTGTTCCAGGGTGCGGATGAAGTGCTGCTTGGAACCCAGGCGTTTGACCGCCATCCGCTCCATCAGGCTCAGCGCCTGGTTCTGGCGGTAGTTGTCGTTGAGCACCAGCTCGGCGACTTCGTCGGTCATCGAGGCCAGCAGCTTGTTGCGCTGCTCGACGGTCAGCTTCTTGGCCCGCACCACATCGTTGAGCAGGATCTTGATGTTGACTTCGTGGTCGGAGGTGTCGACACCGGCCGAGTTGTCGATGAAGTCGGTGTTGAGCAGCACGCCGGCCTGTGCGGCTTCGATGCGGCCCAGCTGGGTCATGCCCAGGTTGCCGCCCTCGCCCACCACCTTGCAGCGCAGCTCGCCACCGTTCACGCGCAGGGCGTTGTTGGCGCGGTCGCCGACATCGCTGTGCTGCTCGCTGGCGGCCTTGACGTAGGTGCCGATGCCGCCGTTCCACAGGAGGTCTACCGGCGCCTTCAGGATCGCGCTCATCAGATCGTTCGGCGACAGCGCCTTGACGTTGTCGTCCAGGCCCAGCGCTTCACGCACCTGTGGGGTGATCTCGATCGACTTCAGGCTGCGCGGATAGATGCCGCCACCCTTGCTGATCAGCTTGGCATCGTAGTCCGCCCAGCTCGAACGCGGCAAGGTGAACAGGCGCTCACGCTCGACGAACGTGGTGGCCGCATCCGGGTTCGGGTCCAGGAAGATGTGGCGGTGGTCGAAGGCTGCAACCAGGCGGATGTGGCGCGACAACAGCATGCCGTTGCCGAACACGTCGCCGGACATGTCGCCGACGCCGACCGCGGTGAAGTCCTGGGTCTGGCTGTCACGGCCCAGCGCACGGAAGTGGCGCTTGACCGACTCCCACGCGCCGCGTGCGGTGATGCCCATGCCCTTGTGGTCGTAACCCACCGAACCACCAGAGGCGAATGCATCGCCCATCCAGAAACCGTGCGCGATGGCCAGGCCGTTGGCGATATCGGAGAAGGTCGCAGTGCCCTTGTCGGCGGCCACCACCAGGTACGGATCGTCCATGTCGTGGCGCACGACATCCACCGGCGGCACGATCTTGTTGTTGACGATGTTGTCGGTGATGTCCAGCAGGCCCTGGATGAACAGCTTGTAGCAGGCCACGCCATTGGCGAAGACCGCGTCGCGGTCACCATTGACCGGCGGGGTCTTGGCGAAGAAGCCGCCCTTCGCGCCGACCGGCACGATGACGGTGTTCTTGACCATCTGCGCCTTGACCAGGCCCAGCACTTCGGTACGGAAGTCTTCGCGACGGTCCGACCAGCGCAGGCCGCCACGGGCGACCGCGCCGAAGCGCAGGTGGGTACCTTCCACGCGCGGGCCGTAGACGAAGATTTCGCGGTACGGGCGCGGCTTCGGCAGGTCCGGCACCAGCGCCGAATCGAACTTGAAGCTGATCACGTGGCCGTGCTGGCCGTTGGCATCGGTCTGGTAGTAGCTGGTGCGCAGGGTCGCGTCGATCACGCCCATGAACGAACGCAGGATGCGGTCTTCGTCCAGGCTGGACACACGGTCCATCAGCTTCAGCAGCGCATCGCGCGCGGCCTGCATCTGCGCGTCGCGGTCACCCTTGCGGGCGTCGACCACGGTCTTGAGCACCTTCAGGGTGGCCTCGTCGCCGGCGGCCAGCACGTCGAGGTGCGCCTTCAGCTGCGCCTGGCCAGCCGCGATGTCGTCCTTGCTCTCGTGGCCGGTGGCCGGATCGAAGCGCGCTTCGAACAGTTCCACCAGCAGGCGGGCCAGCAGCGGGTAACGGGCGAAGGTGCCTTCCACATACGCCTGCGAGAACGGCACGCCGGTCTGCAGCAGGTACTTGCAGTAGCCACGCAGCATGGCGACCTGGCGCCAATGCAGGCCGGCAGCCAGCACCAGGCGGTTGAAGCCGTCGTTCTCGGCATCGCCGTGCCAGACGCGGGCGAAGGTCTCGCCGAAGGCTTCATCGACGCTGGCAGCATCGATCGCGCCGGCGGTCGACTCGACCTCGAAGTCCTGCACGTACACCGGGGCGTTGTCGACCGATAGGCGGTAGGGACGCTCGGCAATCACGCGCAGGCCCATGTTTTCCATCATCGGCAGCGCGTCCGACAGCGGAATGTCGTCCAGCTGGCGGTACAGCTTCAGGCGCAGGCCATCGCCGCTTTCGCGCGGCACCGCCTGCAGGCTCAGGCGCAGGTCGTCCGGGCCGGTCAGGGCGTCGAGCTGGCTGACATCGTTGGCGGCAACGGCGGTGCTGTTGTCTTCGATGTAGCCGGCCGGCAGCGCCTTGCCGATGCGGGCGGCGATGCGCAGGCCTTCGGTTTCGCCATGGCGGGTCACCAGCGCTTCGCGCAGGTCGTCCTGCCAGTTGCGCAACACCTGGGCCAGCTTCTGCTCCAGTTCGGCGGTATCGACGTCGAGCATTTCACCCGGCTTCGGGCGCACGATCAGGTGCACCTGGGCCAGCGGCGATTCGCCCAGCACCACCGAGCTGTCGACGTACTCGCCGTGGAGCGCGTCCTTCAGCATCGCTTCGATGCGCAGGCGCACGTCGGTGTTGAAGCGCTCACGCGGCAGGTAGACCAGTGCGGAAATGAAACGGCTGTACTTGTCACGGCGCAGGAACAGGCGGCTGCGCACGCGCTCCTGCAGGCCCAGCACGCCCATCGCGGTGCGGAACAGTTCGTCCTCGCTGGACTGGAACAGCTCTTCGCGCGGCAGGGTTTCCAGGATGTGGCGCAGCGCCTTGCCGCTGTGGCTGGCCGGGGCCAGGCCCGACTGCTTCATCACGTGCTCGTGGCGCTGGCGCACCAGCGGGATTTCCCACGGGCGACGGTTGTAGGCGCTGGAGGTGAACAGGCCGAGGAAGCGCTGCTCGCCGATGATCTTGCCCTTGGCGTCGAATTCCAGCACGCCGATGTAGTCCATGTAGCCGGCGCGGTGCACGCGCGAACGGGCGTTGGTCTTGGTCAGGATCAGCGCGTCCTTCAGGCCGGACGTGGCGTTCAGGCCCTGCGCGGCCAGGGTCTTGACCGGACGGGCGGCGGACTTGTCCTTGCCGCGCATCAGGCCCAGGCCGGTGTCGTTCAGCGGTGCCAGCACATCTTCCTTGCCCTGCTTCTCGACGCGGTATTCGCGGTAGCCGAAGAAGGTGAAGTGGTTGTCGGCGGCCCAGCGCAGGAACTCCTGTGCTTCCTTGCGCGAGGCATCGTCGACCGGCAGCTGGCGCTTGCCCAGGTCGTCGGCCAGCGCCAGCGCCTTGTCCTTCATCGGCTGCCAGTCGCGCACGATCGCACGCACTTCATCCAGCGCCTTGTTGATGGCCTGCTCGATGGCGGCCATGGCTTCAGCCGGCTGGCGGTCGATCTCCAGCAGCATCACCGATTCGGCATCACCCTCGCCGACCTTGACCAGCTTGCCGGCCTTGTCGCGGGTGAAGCGCAGCACCGGGTGGCCCAGCACGTGGACGCCCACGCCCTGCTCGGCCAGCGACATGGTGACGGTATCGACAAGGAACGGCATGTCGTCGTTGACGATCTGCAGCACGGTGTGCGGCGATTCCCAACCGTTGGCCTTCGCGGTCGGATTGAACACGCGGACGTTGGCCTTGCCGGCCTTGCGGGCACGGGCGAATTCCAGCGTCTCAGCCGCGAGAGCGGCCCACTCTTCAGCGCTGTGGTGCGGGAACTCGTCCGACTCCATGCGCTTGTAGAAGTCAGTAGCGAAGGCCACTGCTTCGGCCTGTGCGGCCGCGGGGTAGCGCTTGCGCAAGGCCGTGTACACCGGCTCCAGGGAGAAACCAGCGGTCACTGCGACCTCCGACTCTGCTGGTTTGGTCTTGTTTTTCACGGTCTTGGCTGCGGTTTTTTGCGGTTTCATGGCAGAGCGATGCGCTTGCTCAGTTGGGAAAATGAAATTGTAGCCCTACCGCACGAAAAGGCCTTGCTGCAGGACGGAATAAGCAGATTCGGGTTTGCTGCGGTTTAGACGCCTATTCAGTTCGCACCGGTATGGTCGTGGCGTCCGTTTCAGCACTGCAGACAGGATCGGCAAAGCGTGTTACCGGAAGACACACGCGGCGACGCCGATGCGATTCCACAATCCTGAACTGGACGGTATAGTCCACCGCGTGAATCCGGCCTACCTTCCCGTTGCCCTCGACGCACGCGATGAGCGCGTGTTCGACGCCGTGCGCGAACTGCTGGCGCAGCAGGGCATGCAGATGAGCATGGACGCGGTGGCCCAGCAGGCCGGCTGTTCCAAGCAGACCCTGTATTCGCGCTACGGCAACAAGCAGCAACTGCTGCGCCGGGTGATGCAGCGCCATGTCGGCCACGCCACCGGGGCCATGGTCCGTGCACTCCGCACTGACGACCTGCGTGCCAGCCTGCTCCAGTTCGCCACCGACTTCCTGGAGCATTTCAGCCAACCGCACGTAGGACAGGCCTGCCGGCTGATCGCCGCCGACGCGTCCCAGTTTCCCGAAGAGGCGCGTACGCTGTACCGGCATGGCGCCGGCGCGCTGACGCTTCATCTTGCTGAATGGATTGAAACCGTTTGCATGCAGGGCCAGCTACGGCATGACGACCCGCACTTCATGGCCGAGCTGCTGCTGAGCATGATCGCCGGTCAGGATTTCGACAAACAGCGCTTCCATACCCCCCATCGTGATGACGCGCTGCTGCGTCGGCGCTGGGCAGAGTTCTCCGTCGACAGCTTCCTGCGCGCGTTCGCGCCACAGCCGTCGCCGGCCCCGTCTACAAACCAACCCCGGAGTTCCTCCTGATGACCGCCCCACTCCGCACCCTTGCCTTGACGTGCGCCGTTGCTGTCGCTCTGGCCGCCTGCAAGAAGCCGGAACAGCAGACGCCCCCGCCGCCGGAGGTGGGCGTCATCGACGCCAAGCCGCAGACCCTGCCGCTGCAGCGCGAGCTGGTCGGCCGCCTGTCCCCGTTCCGCAGCGCCGACGTGCGCGCGCGCGTTCCGGGCGTGCTGCTCAAGCGCGTCTACCAGGAAGGCTCCCAGGTCAAGCAGGGCCAGACCCTGTTCCTGATCGACCCGGCGCCGCTGCGTGCCTCGCTCAACGCCTCCGAAGCGCAGCTGGCCTCGGCCCGCGCCACCTATGCCAACGCCAAGGTCGCCGCCGACCGTGCGCGCTCGCTGGCCCCGCAGCAGTTCGTCTCCAAGTCCGACCTGGACAACGCCGAGTCGGCCGAGCGCACCGCCCTGGCCGCGGTCAAGCAGGCCGAGGCCGCGTTGACCTCCTCGCGCATCAACCTGGGCTACACCGAAGTGACCGCCCCGATCAGCGGCGTGGCCAACAAGCAGCAGGTCACCGAAGGTGCGCTGGTCGGCCAGGGCGATGTGACCCTGCTGACCACCGTCGACCAGCTCGACCCGCTGTACGTGAACTTCTCGCTGAGCGTCGATGAGCTGACCCAGCTGCGTGCACAGCAGGCCAAGGGCGCACTGGCCCTGTCCGGCGATGGCAAGGCTACCGTCAGCGTCAAGCTGGCCGACGGCACCACCTACAGCGAGCCGGGCACGCTGGACTTCTCCTCGACCACGGTCGATCCGGCCACCGGCGCGGTCTCGCTGCGTGCGCTGCTGCCGAACCCGCAGCAGATCCTGCTGCCAGGCGCCTTCGTCAGCTTCCAGGCCAACCTGGGCGAGCGCAACAATGCCTACCTGGTGCCGCAGCAGGCGCTGCTGCGCGACACCACCGGCGGTTACGTGATGGTGGTCGGCACCGACGGCAAGGTGGTGCGCAAGAACGTCAAGACCGATGGCGCGCAGAACGGCAACTGGCTGGTCAGCGACGGCCTGGCCGCCGGTGACAAGGTGATCGTGGCCGGCGTGCAGAAGGTCAAGGAAGGTGCACCGGCGGTGGCCAAGCCGTGGACCCCGGGGCAAGACGCCAACGGCAAGCCTGCCGCAGGCGGCGCTGCCCCGGCGGGCGCCGCACCGGCCGCCGGCAAGGCACCGGCCGACGCGGCCAAGCCCGAGCAGGCCGATGCGGCCAAGCCGGCCGCCACCGATTCGAACAAGCAGTAACGGGAACCTTCCGTCATGCCTAAATTTTTCATCGAGCATCCAGTCTTCGCCTGGGTGGTTGCGATCCTGATCTCGCTCAGCGGCGTGATCGCGATCCTCAACCTGGGCGTGGAGTCCTATCCCAACATCGCCCCGCCGCAGGTGACCGTCTCGGCTACCTACCCGGGCGCCAGCGCGGACACCACCGAGAAGTCGGTCACCCAGGTGATCGAGCAGCAGCTGACCGGTATCGATCACCTGCTGTACTTCAGCTCTTCCTCGTCCTCCAACGGCCGGGCGCAGATCACCCTGACCTTCGAGACCGGTACCGATCCGGACATCGCCCAGGTGCAGGTGCAGAACAAGGTATCGCTGGCCACGCCACGCCTGCCTTCGGAAGTGACCCAGCAGGGCGTGGTGGTGGCCAAGGCCAACGCCGGCTTCCTGATGGTGGTGGCACTGCAGTCCGATACACCGACCATCAACCGTGATGCCCTGAACGACATCGTCGGTTCGCGCGTACTCGACCAGGTCTCGCGTATCCCCGGCGTCGGCAGCACCCAGCAGTTCGGTTCCGAGTACGCCATGAACATCTGGCTGAACCCGGAGAAGATGCAGGGCTACGGCCTGTCGGCCAGCCAGGTGCTGGCGGCGGTGCGCGCCCAGAACGTGCAGTTCGCCGCGGGTGCACTGGGCTCAGACCCGTCGCCGGAGGGCCAGCACTTCACCGCCACGGTCTCGGCCGAAGGCCGCTTCAGCTCGCCGCAGGAGTTCGAGAACATCATCCTGCGCGCCAACGCTGACGGCTCGCGCGTGCTGTTGAAGGACATCGCCCGCGTCGCCTTCGGTGCCAACAACTACGGCTTCGATACCCAGTACAACGGCAAGCCGACCGGCGCCTTCGCCATCCAGCTGCTGCCGGGCGCCAACGCCCTGAACGTGGCCGAAGCGGTGCGCGGCAAGATGGACGAGCTGCAGCCCAGCTTCCCGTCCGGCGTGACCTGGTTCTCGCCGTACGACAGCACCACCTTCGTCAAGATCTCGATCCAGGAAGTGGTCAAGACCCTGTTCGAAGCGGTGTTGCTGGTGTTCCTGGTGATGCTGATCTTCCTGCAGAACTTCCGCGCCACCCTGATCCCGACCCTGGTCATCCCGGTGGCCCTGCTCGGCACGTTCCTGGGCATGTGGATGATCGGTTTCACGATCAACCAGCTGACCCTGTTCGCGATGGTGCTGGCGATCGGCATCGTGGTCGACGATGCGATCGTGGTGATCGAGAACGTCGAGCGCATCATGTCCGAGGAAGGCCTGGCGCCGAAGCCGGCCACGCAGAAGGCGATGACCCAGATCACCGGCGCGGTGGTGGCAATCACTGTCGTGCTGGCCGCGGTGTTCATCCCGTCCGCCCTGCAGGGCGGTGCGGCCGGCGAGATCTACAAGCAGTTCGCGCTGACCATCGCCATCTCGATGGCGTTCTCGGCGTTCCTGGCCCTGGGCTTCACCCCGGCGCTGTGCGCGACCTTCCTCAAGCCGACGCACAACGACAACCCGAACATCATCTACCGCACCTTCAACAAGTATTACGACAAGATCAGCCACACCTATGTGGGCCACATCACCTCGGCGGTGCGCCATGCGCCGCGCTGGATGATCCTGTTCGTGGTGCTGACCGCGCTGTGCGGCTTCCTGTTCACCCGCATGCCGGGCAGCTTCCTGCCGGAAGAAGACCAGGGCTACGCGCTGGCCATCGTGCAGCTGCCGCCCGGCTCGACCAAGGGCCAGACCAACGAAGTGTTCGCGCAGATGCGTGGCATCCTGGAAAAGCAGGATGGCTATGAAGGCATGCTGCAGGTGGCCGGCTTCAGCTTCGTCGGTTCCGGCGAGAACGTCGGCATGGGCTTCATCCGCCTGAAGCCGTGGGAGGAACGCAAGTTCACCGCGCCAGAGTTCATCCAGAACATGAACGGCGCGTTCTACGGCATCAAGGAAGCGCAGATCTTCGTGGTCAACCTGCCCACCGTGCAGGGCCTCGGCCAGTTCGGTGGCTTCGACATGTGGCTGCAGGATCGCAGTGGTGCCGGCTACGAACAGCTGACCCAGGCGCGCAACATCCTGCTGGGCAAGGCCGCGCAGAAGCCGGAGGCACTGGTCGGCGTGCGCCCGAACGGGCTGGAAAACGCCCCGCAGCTGCAGCTGCACGTGGACCGCGTGCAGGCGCAGTCGATGGGCATGTCGGTGTCGGACGTGTACAGCACCATCCAGCTGATGCTGGCCCCGGTGTACGTCAACGACTTCTTCTACGAGGGCCGCATCAAGCGCGTCACGATGCAGGCCGATGGCCCGTACCGCACGGGCCAGGAGTCGCTGAAGAGCTTCTACAGCCCGTCCAGCCTGACCACCAATGCCGATGGCACCAACGCGATGATCCCGCTCAACACGGTGGTCAAGTCCGAATGGGTGTCGGCATCGCCGTCGCTGAGCCGTTACAACGGCTACTCGGCGATCAACATCGTCGGTTCGCAGGCCCCGGGCACCAGTTCGGGTGAAGCGATGCAGACCATGGAGGCGATCGTCAACGACGACCTGCCGGCCGGCTTCGGCTACGACTGGTCCGGCATGTCCTACCAGGAAATCCTGGCCGGCAACGCCGCCACCCTGCTGCTGGTGCTGTCGATCGTCGTGGTGTTCCTGTGCCTTGCGGCGCTGTACGAAAGCTGGTCGATTCCGGTGGCGGTGCTGCTGGTGGTGCCGCTGGGCGTGCTCGGCGCACTGGGCCTGTCGATGCTGCGCGGCCTGCCCAACGACCTGTTCTTCAAGATCGGCCTGATCACCGTGATCGGCCTGGCGGCGAAGAACGCGATCCTGATCGTGGAGTTCGCGGTGGAGCAGCGTGCGGCGGGCAAGAACCTGCGCGATGCCACCATCGAGGCGGCACGCCTGCGTTTCCGCCCGATCCTGATGACGTCGTTCGCGTTCATCATGGGCGTGATCCCGATGGCGATCTCCACCGGCGCCGGCGCCAACTCCCGCCACGCCATCGGCACCGGCGTGATCGGCGGCATGCTGTTCGCCACCCTGCTCGGCCTGCTGATGATCCCGGTGTTCTTCGTGGTCGTGCGCCGCATGCTGGGCGACAAGCTGGATGAACCCTCCAGGGAGTTCATGGAACGCCAGCGCGACGCCGAAAGTGCCCACCGCCCGGATCGTTGATCCGGCGCTGGGTTGAAACGAAAAGGCCCCGGAGCGATCCGGGGCCTTTTCTGTTGCCTGCTCCGACGTGCCGGAGCGGATGTTGGCCAATCGCGGATGTCGCCTCCGGCAGCCAGGTGACCGGACCGATCCACGCAGCGGAAGATGCGCATCGCAATCGCCTTGCGATTCAGAGCCACATACGCCCCCACGTGTCGCACTTCGTCAGTCACGCAATGACTGGGCGAACCGTCACAACCTCCGGCGAAACCGCGGCTTAACAAAGGACTTCCACCACAGCTATATCAGGCAGGATTCCATGCGTCGTTCGCTTTTCCCAAGAGCCTTACAGCTTCTCGCATTGCTGGGGCTGAGCGCGCTGATCTCACCCGTGGCACATGCTGCAGGCGTGCTGGTCTGCGACAACTGCGCGGACCCACGCGCGCTCGCGCTCACATCCGGCACGGGTCTGACCATCGTCGCGGACTTCAGCCAACGCAGGCTTCACGGCTACGAAGTGGAGTACGACCGCGAACTTCACAGATACCGGGCGGTCCAGACACAGGTGCCGGATCCGATCATCGCGTCGTTCAACCGCATCATGGGGATGCTTGACCGCCGCGGCATCCGCGCTGGCCAGAGGGGCGCACAGTTCGAAATCCACCCCGATGACCCGGCAGCGGCCAATGGCATCACCTTTCCAGAAGAATTCAAAAGCCACAACGCGCATGACATCGCGCAGATGGCAACCGCCCGCTTCCGGCTTGAGGCCCAGATCGGCGAGGCGTTCGCCGGCGCGACCACCCACTCGACGGCCTGGAACAGCATGGCGACGTTTCTCTCGTCCATTGGCCTGAGCTTCGTCAGCAAGGCGCTGGGCATCGATGGAGCGATATATGTCATCACATGGCGGGATGGCTCACAGACCACCCTCCTCATCCGTCCCGACTCGGTCAGGGAAGCGAGGTATGTACAAGGGGGAAGCAGGGATGCACAGGGCAACCGCATTGCCGATGGCGCTGCCAGCGATCCGGACACCGCACAGGGCTTCGCGGGTGTCTATCAGTTTGGAGACGGGGAAGCGATGCAGCGCTGGATCGATACC
This sequence comes from Stenotrophomonas sp. Sm6012, assembly GCF_030985895.1. Taxonomy (NCBI): domain Bacteria; kingdom Pseudomonadati; phylum Pseudomonadota; class Gammaproteobacteria; order Lysobacterales; family Lysobacteraceae; genus Stenotrophomonas; species Stenotrophomonas sp. Sm6012. The sequence goes on from NZ_JAPTFX010000045.1 coordinate 11,265, forward strand.
GCTCGACTGTACGGTGTAACCGTTGTCGAAGGCAGCGGCATCGCAGGCCAGTTGGATTGCCGCTGGGACGGGCGGACGTTGACCTGCGAAGGCAGCTGAATGGGAAGCAGACCCGGATGCAAGGCCCCGGAACGCTCCGGGGCCCTGCCTGGCACGTGGAAGAGGCCAACCCGGGTGGGCGCTCTTCAATCCACGCCAGCCAGTGTCGGCAACTACCGCAGCCCGGTCTCGTTGCGGGCGATCACCAGGCGCTGGATTTCCGAGGTGCCTTCGTAGATCTCGGTGATCTTGGCATCACGGAAGTAGCGCTCCAGCGGCATTTCCTTGGAATAGCCCATGCCACCGTGGATCTGCACGGCCTGGTGGGTGATCCACATGGCCGCTTCCGAGGCGGTCAGCTTGGCCACCGCCGCTTCGGTGCTGAAGCGCTTGCCCTGGCCCTTCACCCATGCCGCGCGCAGGGTCAGCAGCAGGGCTGCATCCAGCTTGCACTTCATGTCGGCGATCTTGGCCTGGGTCATCTGGAAAGTACCGATGGCCGCGCCGAAGGCCTTGCGCTCCTTCACGTATTCCAGGGTCGCTTCATAGGCGGCCCGTGCGATGCCGATGGCCTGCGAGGCAATGCCGATGCGGCCGGCGTCGAGCACGCTCATGGCGATCTTGAAGCCCTCGCCCTCCTGGCCCAGCACATCTTCTGCCGCGGCCACGTAGTCGTTGAACTCGATCTCGCAGGTGGCCGAAGCACGGATGCCCAGCTTCGGTTCGGTCTTGCCACGACCGAAGCCGGCCTTGTCGGTATCGATGATGAAGGCAGTGATGCCACGCGCACCCTTGTCAGGCTCGCTCATCGCGAACAGCACGATGTACTTGGCCACCGGGCCGGAGGTGATCCAGCTCTTCTTGCCGTTGATGACGAAGCCGCCATCGGCCTGCTTCACCGCGCGGCAACGCATTGCGGTCGCGTCCGAGCCCGACTGCGGCTCGGTCAGCGCGAACGCACCGATGGCCTCGCCTTCGGCGATCGCACGCACGTAGGTCTGCTTCTGCGCCTCGGTGCCATGGGTGAGGATACCGTTGCAGAACAGCGAATTGTTCACCGACATGATGGTCGAGTGGGCGGCGTCGGCGGCGGCGACCTCCACCATCGCCAGCACGTACGCAACCGGGTCCATGCCCGCACCGCCGTATTCGGTCGGCACTTCGATGCCCATCAGGCCGTTCTCGCCGAGCAGGCGGATGTTGTCCAGCGGGAACTCGCCGGTACGGTCGTGATGCTCCGCACTCGGGGCAATCTTCTCCTGCGCGATGCGCCGCGCCACGTCCTGCAGCATCAACTGCTCTTCAGTAAAGCTGAAATCCACAACACCCTCCCAGGTACATGATGAAGTGGGCCACGCAAGGCGTGCCCGGATGGCCTGATTGTACCGGGGCGCGACGGCTTCCGTACGCCAGCGACTTGACCGCGGCAGGCTCACTCAGCGAATATATCTCTATATCGCGATAGGTAGATATTTATGGATCTTGAAGACTGGTCGACCCGCCTGAAGGTGTTCGCTGATGCGACCCGCGTGCGCCTGCTGGCGCTGCTGGAGCAGGAAGAGCTGACCGTGGCCGAGCTGTCGGCGATCACCCGCCTGGCGCAGCCGCGCGTGTCCACGCACCTGGCACGCCTGAAGGAAGCCGGCCTGGTCCGCGACCGCCGCGCGGGCGTGTCGGCCTACTACCGCTTCGACGAGGCCCAGCTGGACCCGGCGCAGCGCGCATTGTGGCACGCCTTGAGCAACGGAAGCGATGACCCGCTGCTGCGCCAGGATGCCGAACGGGTGGCTGCGGTGCTGGCCCACCGCGCCGCCGACCAGAACTGGGCCGACAGCGTGGCCGGCGACATGGAACGCCACTACTCCCCGGGACGCACCTGGGAGGCACTGGCCCGGACCGCGCTGCCGCTGCTGGAGACCGGCGACGTACTGGATATCGCGTCCGGTGACGGCGTACTGGCCGAACTCGTCGCCCCCCACGCCAAGCGCTACATCTGCATCGACACCAGCGCACGCGTGGTCGCCGCGGCCAGCGAACGGCTGCGGCGTCTGCCCAACGTGGAAGTGCGCGAGGGTGACATGCATGCCCTGCCGTTCAAGGACGGCAGCTTCGACCTGGTGGTGCTGATGCATGCACTGACCTACGCCAGCAAACCGGCGCAGGCGGTGACCGAAGCCGCACGCGTGCTGCGCTCCGGCGGCCGCCTGCTGCTGTGCAGCCTGGCCCGCCACGAGCACAAGGCGGCGGTGGAGGCCTACGGCCACGTCAACCTCGGCTTCAGCGACAAGGAGCTGCGCAAGTTCGTCGACAAGGCCGGCCTGCAGGTGTCCAGCCTGGAAACAGTCACCCGCGAGAAGCGTCCGCCACACTTCGAAGTGATTTCGCTGATCGCCAACAAGCCCTGAGCTGGAGACCGCATGTCCGCCCTGCCCTGGTTGCATCCTGATCGTGCCAATGCCCTGCTTGACGCGCTGCGCGAGCGGATCCTGATCATCGACGGTGCGATGGGCACGATGATCCAGCGCCACGGCCTGCAGGAGAACGATTACCGTGGCGAGCGTTTCGCGGGTGGCTACGACCATGCCCATGGCCCCGGCTGCGACCACGGCGTGCCGGAAGGCCATGACTTGAAGGGCAACAACGACCTGCTGCTGCTGACCCGGCCCCAGGTCATCGCCGACATCCACACGGCCTACCTCGAAGCCGGTGCGGACCTGGTCGAGACCAATACGTTCAACGCAACTTCGGTCAGCCAGGCCGACTATCACCTGCAACACCTGGTGTACGAGCTGAACAAGGCGGGGGCCGCAGTGGCACGCGCGTGCTGCGATGCAGTCGAAGCCACCACGCCGGACAAGCCACGCTTCGTCATCGGGGTGATCGGCCCGACCAGCCGTACCGCTTCGATCAGCCCCGACGTCAACGACCCGGGCTTTCGCAACACCAGCTTCGACGAACTGCGCGACACCTACCGCGAAGCCATCGAGGGACTGATCGACGGGGGCGCCGATACGCTGATGGTCGAGACCATCTTCGACACGCTCAATGCCAAGGCCGCGCTGTACGCACTGGAAGAAGCCTTCGATGCACGTGGCGCACGCCTGCCGGTGATGATCTCCGGCACCATCACCGATGCATCGGGACGCACCCTGTCCGGGCAGACCGCCGAGGCCTTCCACGCGTCGCTGGCGCATGCGCGACCGCTGTCGATCGGGCTGAACTGCGCATTGGGCGCCGCTGCGATGCGACCGCACGTGGAAACCCTTTCGCAGGTTGCCGAGTGCCATGTCAGCGCCCACCCCAATGCCGGCCTGCCCAATGCCTTCGGCGAGTACGACGAAACGCCCGAAGAGATGGCGGCCACCCTGCGTGGCTTCGCCGAGGATGGCCTGTTGAACCTGGTCGGTGGCTGCTGCGGCTCCACCCCCGACCACATCCGCGCCATTGCCGAGGCTGTGGCCGGCCTGCCGCCGCGCGCCCTGCCCGGCAACCAGGAGCAGCAGGCCGCATGAGCACGCAGTCGTATACCCGCCTGTCCGGCCTGGAACCGCTGGTCATCACCCCGGACCTGCTGTTCATCAACGTCGGTGAGCGCACCAACGTCACCGGCAGCGCCCAGTTCCGCAAGCTGATCAAGGAAGGCCGCTACGAGGAAGCCGTCGATGTGGCCCGCCAGCAGGTGGCCAGCGGCGCGCAGATCCTCGACGTCAACATGGACGAGGGCCTGATCGATTCGGAAGCGGCGATGACCCGCTACCTAAACCTGATCATGTCCGAGCCGGACATCGCGCGTATTCCGGTGATGGTCGACTCGTCCAAGTGGAGCGTGATCGAGGCCGGGTTGAAGTGCCTGCAGGGCAAGAGCGTGGTCAATTCGATCTCCCTGAAGGAAGGCGAGGCGCAGTTCCGCGAGCACGCACGCAAGGTGCTTCGCTACGGCGCCGCCGCAGTGGTGATGGCCTTCGACGAAAGCGGCCAGGCCGATACCTGCGCGCGCAAGGTCGAGATCTGTACCCGCGCCTACCGCATCCTGGTCGACGAGATCGGCTTCCCGCCGCAGGACATCATCTTCGACCCGAACATCTTCGCCGTCGCCACCGGCATCGAAGAGCACGACAACTACGCGGTGGACTTCATCGAAGCCACCCGCATCATCAAGCAGACGCTGCCGCACTGCCATGTCTCCGGCGGCGTCTCCAACGTGTCCTTCTCGTTCCGTGGCAACGAGACGGTACGCCAGGCGATCCATTCGGTGTTCCTGTACCACGCGATTGCCGCCGGCATGGACATGGGCATCGTCAACGCCGGTGCGATGCCGATCTACGATGAGCTGGAGCCGGAGCTGCGCGAGCGCGTCGAGGACGTGATCCTCAACCGCCGCAGTGACGCCACCGAACGCCTGCTGGAGATCGCCGAGCGCTACAAGGGCAGGAAGGGCGCGGCGAAAACCGAAGACCTCGGCTGGCGCGAGAAGCCGGTGGCGCAGCGCCTGGCGCATGCGCTGGTGCACGGCCTGGATGCGTACGTCGAAGAAGACACCGAGCTGGCCCGCCAGGCCTCCAGCCGACCGCTGGACGTGATCGAAGGGCCGCTGATGGATGGCATGAACATCGTCGGCGACCTGTTCGGTGCCGGCAAGATGTTCCTGCCGCAGGTGGTGAAGTCCGCACGCGTGATGAAGAAAGCGGTGGCTTACCTGCTGCCTTACATCGAGGCCGAGAAGGCACGCAGCGGCGATTCGGCCAAGAGCAATGGCCGCATCATCATGGCCACGGTGAAAGGCGACGTGCACGACATCGGCAAGAACATCGTCGGCGTGGTCCTGGCCTGCAACAATTTCGAGGTGATCGATCTGGGCGTGATGGTACCGGCGCAGAAGATCCTCGATGCCGCGCGCGAGCATCATGCCGACATCATCGGCCTGTCCGGGCTGATCACCCCATCGCTTGAAGAAATGAGCCACGTCGCACGCGAGATGCAGCGCCAGGGCTTCGACCTTCCGTTGCTGATTGGCGGCGCGACCACCTCCCGCGCGCACACCGCGCTGAAGATCGACCCGCACTACCAGGCCCCCACGATCTGGGTGAAGGACGCCTCGCGCGCGGTCGGTGTGGCGCAGTCGCTGATTTCGCGCGACCTGCGCGACGCATTCGTCGCCGCCAACGAGGCCGACTATGCCGAGATCCGCGCGCGCCACCGCAACCGCGGCGATGCCAAGCGCCTGGTTTCGCTGGAACATGCACGCGGGCAGAAGTTCCAGGGCGACTGGGACACCTACACGCCGCCCGCGCCCAACCAGCCCGGGCTGCATGTGTTCGACGACTATCCGCTCACGGAGCTGGTCGACTACATCGACTGGACCCCGTTCTTCCAGGCGTGGGAGCTGGCCGGCAAGTTCCCGGCCATCCTCACCGACGAGATCGTCGGCGCCCAGGCCAGCGACCTGTACCAGGACGCCCGCGCGATGCTCACCCGCATCGTCGATGAGAAGTGGCTGACCGCCAAGGCGGTGTTCGGGCTGTGGCCGGCCAACAGCATCGGCGACGACGTGCGCGTGCAGCACCCGCAGGGCGAAACCACCCTGCACTTCCTGCGCCAGCAGGTGGACAAGCCAGCCGAGCGACCGGACTTCTGCCTGGCCGATTTCATTGCCCCGGCCGACAGCGGCAAGCAGGACTGGATCGGCGCGTTCGCGGTCACCGCCGGTATCGGCATCGACGCGCACGTCGCGCGCTTCGAGGCCGAGCATGACGACTACAACGCGATCCTGCTGAAGGCTCTCGCCGACCGCTTCGCCGAGGCGCTGGCCGAGCGCCTGCATCAGCGCGTGCGTACCGAGTTCTGGGGCCATGAGCGCGCCGAGACGCTGGACAACGAAGCCCTGATCGACGAGCAGTACCGCGGCATCCGTCCCGCACCGGGCTATCCAGCCTGCCCGGAGCACAGCGAAAAACGCCGCTTGTTCGACCTGTTGCAGGCCGAGGCCAATGCCGGAATGGAACTGACCGAGAGCTTCGCGATGCTGCCCACGGCCGCTGTCTCGGGTTACTACTTCAGCCATCCGCAGAGCCAGTACTTCGTGGTCGGACGGCTCAGCCGCGAACAGGTCGGCGACTACGCCCGGCGCAAGGGCGTGGACCGCGCCCAGGCCGAACGCTGGCTGGCCTCCAACCTCGACTACGACCCCGAATGACACACAAAGGGGACGGAGGGGATCAAGTCGTTTGTGGCACAAGCGACTTGATCCCCTCCGTTCCCTTTTTGCTTCATCATTCCGCGATGACCGTTCCCGTTGCCCGCCTCTCCAGCTTCTACCTGTTCTACTACGCGGCGCTCGGCGCGTTCACTCCGTACTGGAGCCTGTTCCTGACCGCGCGCGGCATGAGCGTGACTGCGATCAGCGTGATGATGGGGCTGTGGTACGCCACCCGCGTGGTCGCGCCCAGCACCTGGACCTCATTGGCAGCGGCTTCGCCACGACCGATCCGCCTGCTGCGCATCGGCTGTGTACTGACCCTGCTCAGCTTTGCCGCCTTCCTGCTGCCCTTGCCACAGCCGTGGATGTACCCGGCGATGGTGGTGTTCTGCTTCTTCTACAACGCGGTGATGCCGCAGTTCGAATCGATCACTCTCACCCACCTCGGCAGCGACAGCCATCGCTACGGACTGATCCGGGTCTGGGGATCGCTCGGTTTCATCGCCATCGTCACCCTGTTCGGCTGGCTGATCGAAGGTGACGGCTCGGCCAGCCGCGCCGGGCTGCTGCCCTGGATGATGCTGCCGCTGTTCGTCCTGCTGGTGGCGTCGGCCTTCAGCAACCAGTACGCGCGCGGCATCGGCAAGGCCGAGGGGGACGCCAGCGGCTTCTGGCAGATCGTGCGGCGCCCGCCGGTGCTGGCGTTCTTCCTGGCTGCGTTCATGGAGCAGCTGTCATTCGGCCCGTACTACACGTTTTTCTCGGTCTACATGGACCATCACGGCTACCGCACGTCCACGCTCGGCCTGTTGTGGACCGTCGGCGTGGTGTTCGAAGTCGGCGTGTTCTTCACCATCGGCCGCTTCTTCCGCCGCTACGACGCCAGCTGGATGCTGCTGATCGCACTGGTCAGTTCCTGCCTGCGCTGGGCCGTCACCGCGCTGTTCCCGGAAAACCTGCCGGTGATGCTGGTCGCGCAGAGCGCACACGCGCTGGGCTTTGCTGCCTTCTTCGCGGCCGCGATGCAGATGCTGGCGACCTACTTCCCCGGCCGCCTCAATGGCCATGGGCAGGGCCTGCTGTACGGCTTCTCGTCCGGTGTCGGCGGCGTGCTGGGCGCGCTCATCGCCGGCCAGCTGTGGAAGATCGACGATGGTCGCACTGCATTCCTGGCCGGCAGTGGTTTCGCCCTGGTCGGTGCGCTGCTGTGCTTCTTCGCACTGAGCATGCCGCTGATCCGTGCGCGTCGCAGCGCCGTGCACACCCGATAACGAAAACGCCGGGCAATGCCCGGCGTTTTCCTCATCCTGCAGTTCCGCTTACCAGACCAGGTCGTCCGGCACCTGGTACTGCGGATCCGCGTACGGATCTTCCTCGGCCGGCGCATTCGGATCGACCTTCAGCGCAACCGACGCGGCGAACACCGCTTCGGACTGTGCCAGCACCTCGGCGGTCACCAGCAGGTAACGGCCATTGAGCTGCACCACGCCCAGCTCACCGGCATTGAGCGCGGTCAGCTGTTCGGCCGTCACGTAGATGCGCTTGATCTTGCCGCCATACGGGAAGTGGCGGGCAATGTCCGCCGCTTCGGCATTGAGGCTCTTGTCCTTCAGCAGTTCTTCCAGCTTGGCCTTCGCCTCGCGGCGGACGCGTGCTTCTTCCTGCTTCAGGCGCTCGGTCTCGATGCGCTCTTCCTTTTCCTTCTGCGCACGGATGGCGTAGGCCTTGGCCAGGTCCATCTCTTCGGCGCTGCGCGGCTTGCGCGGGCCTTGCTGGCCGGGGCCACGCGACGGGCCGGGCTTGCCGGCGCCGCCATGGCCATGGCCACGACGCTCGCCGGGCTTGTGTTCGCCCTTGCCGGCGCCCTGCGGCTTTCCATTGCCATTGCCACCCTTGCCCTGCGGGCGGCCATCGCGGCGGGGGCCATCATTCTTGCGCTCGGGCTTGGGGGCGGGCTTGAAGCCCAGACCCATCAGCTGGTCGCGGAGGGTATCGCTCATAGGGTTCGGATCAGTAGTGCGGCGGCGGCGGTTCGCTCGCCGGATCGGAAGAGTTCAGTGCGTTGCGGACCTTGCCCAGGTCTTCCAGCAGCACGCGCAACACATCGGCGTTGCGCATGCCCTGCATGCGGGCATCGGCCAGCGCATCGCTCAGTTCGGCCAGCGCCTGTTCCTGGAAGGACACGCGCATTTCCAGCTCGACCAGGCGCGCTTCCAGCGCCTGCTCGCGTTCGGTTGGCAGCAGATCAGACATGCAGCGAGCGCCCCCGGCCGATGCCGTAGTAGGCCAGGCCTGCCGCTTCCACTTCAGCCGGCTCGTACAGGTTGCGCCCATCGAATACCGCCGCGTCCTTCAGCTGCTCGCGCAGCTTCTGGAAATCGGGGCTGCGGAACTGCTTCCACTCGGTTACCACGACCAGCGCGTCGGCCCCCTGCAGCGCGTCATCGGCACTGTTGCAGAACACCAGGTCATCGCGCTCGCCGAAGATCCGCTGCGATTCATGCATGGCTTCAGGATCGTAGGCACGCACGGTGGCGCCCCCTTCCCAAAGCTGTGCCAGCAGGCGGCGGCTGGATGCCTCGCGCATGTCGTCGGTATTCGGCTTGAATGCGAGGCCCCACACGGCAAAGGTCTTGCCGCGCACACCTTCATCCTCGCCCCTGTCGTAGTGACGCTGGATGAGGGCGAACAGATGCCCCTTCTGCGATTCGTTGACCGCCTCCACCGCGTTCAGCAGCTTCGGCTCAAGGCCATGCTGCTGGGCGGTGCGGGCCAGCGCCTGCACGTCCTTCGGGAAGCACGAGCCGCCATAACCGGCGCCCGGGTAGATGAAGTGCCAGCCGATGCGCGGGTCCGAACCGATGCCCTGGCGGACCTGTTCGACGTCGGCACCGACGCGTTCGGCGATGTTGGCGATCTCGTTCATGAACGAAATCTTGGTCGCCAGCATCGCGTTCGCCGCGTACTTGGTCAGCTCGGCCGAACGCACGTCCATTTCCACCACGCGGTCGTGGTTGCGGTTGAACGGCGCATACAGGCGACGCATCACCGCCACCGACTCTTCGCTGGTCGCACCGATGATGATGCGATCCGGGCGCATGCAGTCGGCGACCGCGTCGCCTTCCTTCAGGAATTCCGGATTGGACACCACGTCGAAGGTGATCTCCGCGCCACGTGCGGCCAGTTCCTCGGCGATGGCGGCACGTACCTTGTCGGCCGTGCCGACCGGTACCGTGGACTTGTTGACCACCACGGTCGGCACACTCATGTGCCGGCCGATGGTGCGGGCCACGGCCAGCACGTACTGCAGGTCCGCGCTGCCATCCTCGTCCGGCGGGGTGCCCACCGCGATGAACACCACCTGGCCATGCTCGATGGCGGCCGCCGCATCGGTGGTGAACGCCAGCCGCGACGCGGCATGGTTGGCCTTCACCATCGGCTCCAGGCCCGGCTCATAGATCGGGATGATGCCCCGGTTGAGGCCATCGACCTTGGCCTGGTCGATGTCGACGCAGACCACCTGATGACCAACGTCGGCCAGGCAGGTGCCGGTCACCAGCCCTACATAACCGGTACCGAAAATCGCAACGCGCATGTCCGTGCAGGCTCCGTGGTCGCTTACGGCAGGACGCCCAGCAGCTCGACGTCGAACGTCAGAGTCGCGTTCGGGCCGATCGGGCCGCCCGGGGTGCCGTTCTCGCCGTAGGCCAGGTTGCCCGGAATCCAGAAGCGGTACTTCGAGCCCACCGGCATCAGCGCGACGCCTTCGGTCCAGCCCTTGATCACCTGGTCCAGGCCGAACTCGGCCGGCTGGCGGCCGTAGGAGCTGTCGAACACGGTGCCGTTGAGCAGCTTGCCTTCGTAGTTCACGCGCACCTTGCTGCTCGGCAGCGGACGCTCGCCGCTACCCGGGCGGATGATCTGGTACTGCAGGCCCGACGCGGTGGTCACCACGCCCGGCTGGGTCTTGTTCTTGGCCAGGAAGGCATTGCCTTCTTCGCGGTTGGTCTGCGCGGCGGCGGCGGCCTTGGCCTGCATTTCAGCCTGCTTGCTGCCCATGAAGGCCTGGATGGTGGCGGTCGCGTCAGCTTCCGTCATCTTGGGCTGGCCCTTGTTCAGACCGGTGCTGATCGCGTCAAACAGCGAGGCGACGTCGATGTCGTCCTTCAGCTGCGCCAGCGACGGACCGACCGAGTACGAACCGATCATCTGCGACACCTTGACGCGATCGACCTTCGGCGGCTGCGAACCCGGCGCAACGCCCGGTACCTGCTGGCCACTGCGGGCCATCACCACCTGGCGCAGGGCGGCATCGGTGGCCTTGGCCTGTTCCTGGGTGATCTGCGGCTGCAGGCCTTCGAACGAACGCTCCACCGCGGTACGCAGGGCGGCAACGTCGATCTCATCGGCAATCGGGGTGAACGACTTGGCCACGTCCAGGCCGATGGCGTAGCCGAGCTTCTGCTTGGGGGAATTCAAGGTTGCGGTCTCCTTGGCGGCTGCGGGGGCAGCCGGTTGTTGCGACAGAGCGACACCCGAAGTGCCCATCGCCAGAATCAGAACCGACGCCGCGGCGCCGCGCATTCCCATCTTCATTCGCTGCATTCCTGGAAGTGTCTGGGCGCCGACGTCGGCGCGAAAAGAAACATTGTCGCACGCATGCCGGAGATGTCGAGGCATGCGTGCCGGATATCAATGCGTGGCCGCTGCGGCCAGTGCCTTGTCGATGGCCGCGGTCAGCTGCGGGTCGTCCGGCGTGACCTTGCTGGCGAACTGGGCGATGACCTTGCCATCGCGGCCGAGCAGGTACTTGTGGAAGTTCCAGCCCGGCGCGACGCCGGTCGCAGCGGTCAGCCGCTGGTACAGCGGCGTGGCCTCGGCCCCGACCACGTGCACCTTCTCGAACATCGGGAACTTGACGCCATAGGTCAGCGTGCAGAAATCCTGGATCTGCTTTTCGTCACCCGGCTCCTGGCCCTTGAAATCATTGGACGGGAATCCGAGCACGGCGAAGCCGCGGCCGGCATAGCGCTTCTGCAGCGCCTCCAGGCCTTCGTACTGCGGCGTGTAGCCACATTTGCTGGCGGTGTTGACCACCAACAGCACCTGCCCGTGGTAGCGCTGCTGCAGGTTGACCTGCTGCTTGCTGGCCAGTGGCCGGTACTCGAGGTCCAGCAGATCGGCCGCCAGGGCACTGGCCGAACCAGCAACACCGGCCACGATCAGGGCCAGCAGGGACAGGCCGCGCATGCGGCGCGGGGAAACGGTCGACAGGGGCATCAGGAACAGTCCGCGGTAGCCATTCACAGGGCCCGGCCGCTACCGGCCGGGAATCGGCCGAACTATAGCACCGGGCCCCTGCCGCCCTGATGGCGCAGGCCCGGGATGGCTTTGCGCGGCGTGGCGTTTGCCTGACCCGGCCTGCGAGCGCACCGCAGTGATGACATCGCATGGACATCACTGAATGGAAGCGGGATCGAGCCCTTGCCGCACAACAGATTTATTTTTCTTTATAATCAATAGCTTGATTGAATATTTCGGTGATATGACCACCCCTGCCATCAGTTGGGGTCGGCAAGGTCTTGCACGGCGGCGTGCCGGTGTTATAGTTGCATACAACACCAGTCACCTGAGACAGGGGGAAGCCATGAACACCCGGATGCATCGCAAGCTCACCGCGCCTGCGGTCACTGCAGTTTCCACCCTGCTCGTGCTGACCTGGCTGGCCGTGCCCGCCTCCCCCGCCACCGCACTGCCCTCCGCCAGTGCACAGGACACAACCGCTTCGCCGGCAGGGAACGCCGACTCCTCCCCCCCTCCCCCGCGTCGGCTGCACAGCTCCCTGTCCATGCCGTATTTCTCGTTCGCCCAGCCGCTGACCCCACGGAGCTGAATATGAGCGACATCCAGTGGAGCGACGGCGCTCCCATCTACCGTCAGTTGAAGGAGCGTGTGATCGCCATGATGCTCGACGGAATCCTCAAGCCGGGCGATGCCCTGCCTTCGGTGCGCCAGGTGGCCGCCGACTATCAACTCAACCCCATCACCGTTTCGCGCGCTTACCAGGAACTGGCCGATGAAGGCCTGGTCGAGAAGCGCCGCGGCCTGGGTATGTTCATGACCGAGCAGGCGGCCACGCAGCTGCGCAGCAGCGAGCGTGACCGCTTCCTCAACGAAGAATGGCCGGCGGTGCTGGAGCGCATCCAGCGCCTGGGCCTGAGCCTCGACGAATTGCTGCCCCAGGGGAAAGTCTGATGAATAGCACTGCAAGCGAATCGGTCATCACCGCCCGAGGCCTGCGCAAGGCCTACAAGACCACGGTCGCCCTCGACAATGCCAGCTTCAGCATTCCGAGCGGGCGCATCGTCGGCCTGATCGGCCCCAACGGCGCGGGCAAGACCACCGCGTTGAAGGCCATCCTCGGCCTGACCTCGGTGGAAGGTGAACTCAACGTGCTCGGCCGCGACCCGCGGCTGCACCGCGACGAGCTGATGAACGACATCTGCTTCATCGCCGACGTCGCGGTGCTGCCGCGCTGGCTGAAGGTGCGCGAAGCCATCGATTTCGTGGCCGGCGTCCACCCGCGCTTCGACCGCGCCCGCTGCGAGCGCTTCCTGACCAACACCAAGCTGCAGCCCAGGCAGCGCGTGCGCGAACTGTCCAAGGGCATGATCGTGCAGCTGCACCTGGCACTGGTGATGGCCATCGATGCCCGCATCCTGGTGCTGGACGAGCCCACCCTGGGCCTGGACATCCTGTACCGCAAGGAGTTCTACCAGCGCCTGCTGGAAGACTACTTCGACGAGCAGAAGACCATCATCGTCACCACCCACCAGGTGGAAGAGATCGAGCACATCCTCAGCGACGTGATGTTCATCCGCGATGGCCGCATCGTGCTCGATGCGGAAATGGACGACGTCGGCCAGCGCTACACCGAGCTGCTGGTCAATGCCGACCAGCTGGAAACCGCCCGCGCGCTGAAGCCGATCGACGAGCGCAGCCTGGCGTTCGGCAAGACCGTGATGCTGTTCGATGGCGTACCACGCGACCAGCTTTCGACCCTTGGCGAGACCCGCATCCCGGGCCTGGCCGACCTGTTCGTCGCCATCATGAAGGGGACCTACGCATGAATGCCGTCAACCACCCCGTCAGTCCGCTGGGTACCCTCCGCTGGCTGCTCAAGCGCGAGTACTGGGAAAACCGCGGCGGCTTCCTCTACGCGCCGCTGATCGCCGGGCTCATCTCGCTGGTGATGAGCAGCATCGGCATCGCCTTCGGCCTGTTCGCGTTGAACCGCGCCGCACGCAGCGGCGGGCTGCATGTCGATGGCGAAAGCGTCAACGTTAATGGCCTGGACCTGGCACTGCTCACCCGCAACATCAATGGCAAGGACCTGGCCGACCTTGGCAACGGCCTCGACCTGACCCTGGTGCTCAGCTCGGCCTGGCCGTTCCTGGTGCTGGCCTTCGTGGTGTTCTTCTATTGCCTGGGCGCGCTCTACGACGACCGTCGCGACCGCAGCATCCTGTTCTGGAAGTCGCTGCCGCTGTCGGACACCCAGACGGTGCTGTCCAAGGTGATCAGTGCATTGATCATCGCACCGTTGATTGCCGTGATCGCCGGCATCATCACCATGTTCGGCTTCATGCTGGTGATCAGCCTCGTTGCGGTGGCCCACGGCGGCAGCCCGATGACGCTGATCTGGGGTCCGGCCAGCCCGCTGACCCTGGCCGCCGGCCACCTGGCCTGGATCCCGGTCTACGCCCTGTGGGCGCTGCCCACCGCCGGCTGGCTGCTGTTGTGCTCGGCCTGGGCGCGCACCAAGCCGTTCCTGTGGGCGGTGATGCTGCCACTGTTCGCCGGCGTCATCATCAGCACCACCAAGGTCATGCCGCTGATCGGGCTGACCACCGGCTGGTTCTGGCAGAACATCGTCGGCCGCCTGCTGCTGGGTGCCGTTCCGGGCATGGACCTGGTGTACCGCGTAGGCGTGAACAATTCGCACAGCGACCTGAAGTCCATCGCCTCACTGCTTGGTCCGGGAGCACAGCTGAAATCGCTGGCGATGCCGGAACTGTGGATCGGTGCCGCCGTCGGAGCAGTGTTCATCTTCCTCGCCATCCGCCTGCGCAAGCGCGCCGGCGAGATCTGATTCCATCCACCTGGAGGCACCACCCATGCGTTCCCTGCTCGCCTGTTCCGCGTTGTTGCTGTTGCCGCTGTCGGCACTCGCTGCCGATGCCCCGAACTGCAAGTTCACTGCTGCGCGCACGTTGAAGCTGGATGTGGCCGGTGCCCGGGCGGTGGTGTTCGAAGTCAACCAGCATGACCTGAAGATCGTCGCCAGCAAGGGCGGCGGCCAGCTTGACGGTCGTGCCTGTGCCTCCAGCCAGGAGTGGCTTGATCAGCTGGTGCTGGACCAGCGCAAGGAAGGCGACAAGCTGGTGGTAAGCCTGCGCCGCGAAGGCCGCAACAGTGGCATCAGCCTCGGCAACAGCTACGCCTGGCTGGATATCCGCGGCAGCGTGCCGGACAACCTGCCGCTGCAGCTCAAGGTCGGCTCCGGCGACGCCAGCGTGGAGAACGCACAGTCGCTCAGCGTGGATGTCGGCTCCGGTGATGCGGTGGCCCGCGGCACCCGCGGCGACATCCATGCGGCAGTGGGCTCGGGCGACCTCAACATCGATGGCGGTGGTTCGCTGAACCTGCTGTCGCTGGGCTCCGGCGACGTCAACGTGCGCAACATCAGCGGTAACGCCAGCACCGGTACGGTCGGCTCCGGCGACCTGAAGATCAGCGATGTGCGCGGCAATGCCCGGCTGGACACCGTGGGCTCGGGCGACATCGAGTTCAAGCGCGTGCAGGGCAGCGTTGAAGTCGGCGTGGTCGGCTCCGGCGGCGTCGACCTGGCCGACATCGGCGGCGATGTGCGTGTCCGCAGCCACGGTTCGGGCGACATCCAGGTCGACGGCGTGCGCGGCAGCCTGACCGTCGACCACAGCGGCAGCGGCGATGTCGAGCACCGCAACGTCAGTGGCAGGGTCACCCTGCCGCGCGGCAAGTAACCTCTTCCAGACACGTCCAGGGGACCACCATGAAGCTGTCGCGCCTGTTGCCCGCCACCCTGCTGTGCCTGCCGCTGATCGCCTGCGGTGGCACTTCCTCCCCAGCCGACAAGAACGTCGGCAAGAGCGTCGCCGAAGCCACCAGCGGTGTCGGCGATACGGTCAAGCAAGCCATTGACGATGCCCATAAGGAGATCATCGAGGGCAACATCAAGATCTCCGCCGACCAGCAGCCACGCGCTGAAATCACCCCGGATGGCCGCCTGCTGATCGCGGGCAAGGAAATCACCGCCAATGACACCCAGCGCCGCCACCTGCAGGAATACCGTGGCCACGTTGTGGCCATCGCGATGGACGGCATGGATGTCGGCCTGGCCGGCGCCAAGCTGGGGGCCAATGCGGCCGGTGAAGCACTGAAGGGCATCTTCAGCGGCGACAGCGAAGGCGTGGAGAAGCGCATCAACGCCGAAGCCGCAAAGATCGAGGCCCAGGCCAAGCGCATCTGCGAACGCCTGCCGGCGATGCTGGCCAGCCAACAGGCACTGGCGCGTGAACTGCCGGCGTTCAAGCCGTACGCAACCATGGACCAGAGCGACGTGGACGACTGCGGCAAGAACAACTCGGTCACGTTCTCGAAGTGAGACAAATCAGCGCACCCGGCCGCCCCTGGCATTCCACGGTCGGCCGGGCCGCGCTGGCGGGCTTACAATGGCGGCCCCGGACGCCCCCGAACCGAATGCCATGAAGAAGTTGTTCCTGCTGCTGGCCGCCCTGCTCTGCCTGGGCCTGGCCGGCTGTGACAAGGATTACCGCAACCACCGCGCCGAGCGCGGCAAGCCGAAGATTTCCGTCAGCGAAGGCATGGTCACCGTGCGTCGCCCGCCTGCACCGAACATCATCATCCTCGGCGATGGCACGATGAAGGTGGACGAGATCCAGATCCCGCTGGACGACGCGCAGAAGCAGATGCTGCAGACCATGTTCGGCAAGCTGCAGGTGCTGCGCCAGAACACCCTGGTTGCCGCCCCGGCCGACCCGAACATGCAGCCGGTGAAGATCCAGCCGCCGGAGGGCATGGAGGTGATTCCGGCAGACCTGATCCAGCGCATCCCCGAATTCAAGGACTACACCGACACCTTCGGCAACATTGTCGCCGACCGCCGCTGAAGAAAAACGCCGCCCAAGGGCGGCGTTCCTGCGTGTGGTGGGTGCGGACCTTGGTCCGCACGCCGTTCGATCAACCGCCGGCGCCACCGCCCCCGGCCTGGATGCCGCCGGCAGTCAGCGCGGCCGGGTCCAGCAGGCGACGCAGCTCGGCCTCGTCCAGGCCGCTGTCCTCCAGCGCCACGTCCAGCACCGGGCGTTGTTCCTTGTAGGCCCGCTTGGCGATCGCCGCGGCCTTTTCGTAGCCGATGATCGGGTTCAACGCGGTGACCAGGATCGGGTTGCGCGCCAGCGCCTCGGCCACACGGTCCTCGCGCACCTTCAGGCCGGCGATGGCGCTGTCGGCCAGCAGCGTGGACACATTGGCCAGCAGGCCGATGCCATCGAGCAGGTTCACCGCGATCAACGGCAGGGTGACATTGAGCTGGAAGTTGCCGGTCTGCCCGGCCACGGTGATCGCGGTGTGGTGGCCGATCACCTGTGCGCAGGCCATCACCGTCGCTTCCGGAATCACCGGATTGACCTTGCCCGGCATGATCGAGCTGCCCGGCTGCAACGCTGGCAGTTCGATCTCGCCCAGCCCGGCCAACGGACCGGCGTTCATCCAGCGCAGGTCGTTGGCGATCTTGATCAGCGCCACCGCCAGCGCATTGAGCTGGCCGGACAGTTCAACCGCATCGTCCTGCGCGGCCAGGCCCTCGAACTTGTTCTCGGCGCTGTCGAACTTGAAGGACGTCTGCTGCTTCAGTGCCTTGGCCACCTGCGCGCCGAAGCGCGGGTCGGCATTGATGCCGGTGCCGATCGCGGTACCGCCCAGCGGCAGGCGGCGAACACGCTTGAGGCTGTCCTCGATGCGTTCCTGCGCCGAGGCAAGCTGGGCTGACCACGCGCCGAACTCCTGTTCGAAGGTCAGCGGCATCGCATCCATCAGGTGGGTGCGCCCGGTCTTGACCACCTTGCGCAGGCTGCGACCCTTCTTGTCCAGGGTCTTGCGCAGGTGCACCAGCGCCGGCAGCAGCTGTTCATGCGCCGCCAGCACCGCCGACACGCGCAGCGCGGTCGGGATCACGTCGTTGGAGCTCTGCCCCTGGTTGACGTGGTCGTTGGGGTGCACCGTGGTCTTGCCCGCCTTGCCGGCACGGTTGGCCAAGGTGGCGATGACCTCGTTGGCATTCATGTTCGAGGACGTGCCCGAACCGGTCTGGTAGACGTCGATCGGGAAATGCGCGTCCCAGTCACCGGCGGCCACTTCGGCGGCCGCGACCTGGATCGCCTTGGCCACGGTCTTGGGCAGGTGGCCCAGCTCGGCGTTGACGCCGGCGGCAGCGCCCTTGACCAGGCCAAGCGCGCGGATGAAACCGCGAGGCATGCGCTGGCCCGAGACCGGGAAGTTCTGTACGGCACGCTGGGTCTGCGCACCCCACAGGGCATCGGCAGGCACCTGCAGCTCGCCCATGCTGTCATGTTCGATCCGGAATCCCGGGGTGGCACCCTTGCTTGCAGCTTTGCTCATTGCATCAACTCCGCACTACTTCAGTTGGGGAAAGGGAAGCGGCGGCTGGCAGGGTGTCGCTTCCCGGGCTGGCGGCTGCGACAACGATACTCCCTTGCCTGCAGCGTGGGATGACGAGGGCGGGCCAGATCGTTCCGCCTGCACGGCCGTTCCGCGCGCGCAAGGGCAGTGCCGGCCGCTGGCCGGCAGCGCATGGAATCGCGGGCCGGGCGTGGTCGCCGGCCAGCGCCCGGCACTACCTGACCGGCACGTCGTAGAATATGGCCCCCGCCGCTCGCCCCGCCCTGCCGACATGTCCGATTCCGCCCTGCTCGCCCTGTCCCCGCTTGATGGCCGTTACGCTGGCAAGGTCGACGCCCTGCGCCCGATCTTCTCCGAATATGGCCTGATCAAGGCCCGCATCGTGGTCGAGGTGGAATGGCTGCTGGCCCTGGCCGCCGAGCCGGGCATCGTCGAACTGGCGCCGTTCTCCGACGCCGCCGTCGCCCGCCTGCGCGCCCTCGCCGCCAACTTCAGCCCGGCCCAGGCCGCGCGCGTGAAGGAGATCGAGCGCACCACCAACCATGACGTCAAGGCGGTGGAGTACTTCATCAAGGAACAGCTGAAGGACGACGCCGAGCTGGCTCCGGCGCTGGAATTCGTGCATTTCGCCTGCACCAGCGAAGACATCAACAACCTCAGCTACGGCCTGATGCTGGAACAGGCCCGCCGCGAAGTGCTGCTGCCGACCCTGGACGGCATCGCCGCCACCCTGCGCACCCTGGCCCACGCCCAGGCCGGCCAACCGATGCTGTCGCGCACCCATGGCCAGACCGCCTCGCCGACCACCCTGGGCAAGGAGCTGGCCAACGTGGTCGCCCGCCTGGAACGCCAGCGCAAGCAGATTGCCGCAGTCGAACTGACCGGCAAGATCAACGGCGCGGTGGGCAACTACAACGCACACGTGGCCAGCTACCCGGACGTGGACTGGCCGGCCTTCGCCGAGCGCTTCGTGACCAGCCTGGGCCTGGTGTTCAACCCGTACACCACGCAGATCGAGCCGCACGACAACGTCGCCGAGATCGGCGATGCCGCACGCCGCGCCAACATCATCCTGATCGACCTGGCCCGCGACATCTGGGGCTACATCTCGCTGGGCTACTTCAAGCAGCGCCTGAAGGAAGGCGAAGTCGGCTCGTCGACGATGCCCCACAAGGTCAATCCGATCGATTTCGAGAACGCCGAAGGCAACTTCGGCATCGCCAACGCGCTGTTCGAGCACTTCAGCGCGAAGCTGCCGATCAGCCGCTGGCAGCGTGACCTGACCGATTCCACCGTGCTGCGTGCACTGGGCACCGCGTTCGGCCACAGCCAGGTGGCGCTGGATTCGCTGGCCAAGGGCCTGGGCAAGCTGGAAGTGAACCCGCAGCGCCTGGACGCCGATCTGGATGCGGCGTGGGAAGTGCTGGCCGAGGCCGTGCAGACGGTGATGCGTCGCCACGGCCTGCCGAACCCGTACGAGCAGCTGAAGGCGCTGACCCGTGGCCAGGGCATCACCGCCGAGTCGATGCGGGCGTTCGTGCAGGGGCTGGAGCTGCCGGCGGATGCGAAGCAGCGTCTGCTGGAGATGACCCCGGGCAGCTACACCGGCCTGGCTGAGTCGCTGGCGAAGAAGATCTAAGGGGTTTCCTTTGCGGCGGCGGCCGCGGGCGCTGCCTGCGGCAGGCCTTTACTGCCACGGCAACAGCGACAGCAACGTCAACGGCGGCTCTGGATTGCTGCTAGCTGGGCGGGTCGGGAG